>JBBQWE010000001.1:0-56036 GCA_038210855.1 Sphingomonadales bacterium
CCCACCGCCCCGGGGGGCCCCCGCGCCCGCCGCCCTACCCCCCCCGGTTGGGGGGGGTTGGGGGGGGGGTTGGGGGGGGGGGTGGGGGGGGCGGTTCGGGGGGCGGCTTGGGTGGCCGCTTCGGCGGTGGTTTCGGCGGTGGTTTCGGCAACAATTTCGGTTGGAACGACTGGAACAACTGGTACGCGCCGTCATGGGTGTGGGTGCCGCGCCAGTTCGCCTATCGGCCGTTCATCGGGCGCCATGTGCTGCCGTGGAATGGCGGCCAGCGCTATTGGCAGAACAGCCGCTGGAACCACGCGACGGGCTGGCGCCCGGGCATCGACCGCTTTGGCTATGGCCGCCCGGGCGGGAACTTCGGCCGCCCGGGCGGGAACATTGGCCGCCCTGGCGGGAACTTCGGCAACCCGGGCTGGAATGGCAACAACCGCCCCGATTGGAACAACGACCGGCCACGGCGGAACTGGAACGCCGGACCGCTCCCGGGCGGCCCCGGCAGTGTCGGCGGCCAGATCGGTGGTAGTCTTGGTGGTGTTCAGCCGGGCTTCGGCAATCGTCTGCAAGGCGGACGACCGGCCTTCAATGGCTATGGCCGCCCGGGCGGTGGCTTCAATCGCCCCGACGGCAATGGATTGCGGCCCGATTCCGCTGCTATCGGCAACAGTCGCCCGGGCTTCGGTCGCCCTGGCTTGGGTCGCCCGGGCTTCGGTCGCCCGGATGGCGCTCGCCCGGGTGGCGTTCAAGGTGACCGCGGCTTTCCGCAACAGGGCGGACGGCCGGGGCGCGGAATGCGGCCCGACGGCATCGGCATGGGTGGCGGCATGGGTGGCGGCATGGGTGGCGGCAGGGCCGGGATGCCGCAGGCGGCACAGCCCGCGGTCGGTTTCGGCGGTGGTCGTCCCGGCGGCGGAAACGTTATCGGCAATCCGGGCGGCGGCAATCGCGGTGGCGGCCGGGCCGAAGGCGGCAATCGCGGCGGCGGCTTCGGCGGCAATGCCGGCGGTGGCGGCGCAGCGCAGCCGGCGCGCGATACCAACCGGGCACCGTCACCAGCGCCGGTAGCGCGGACCGGGGGACTGACAGAACGCAACGAACGCCCGCAATAACCGGCAGCGGCCGGCCGGCCGCCCTGTTCCTCTCGTTCATCCCTCTGCCGCGGCGCAACAATCCGCTTGCGCTTGGGCGGCCGCTCCACCCAAGATGCGAAGGTGCGGCGGGAGCGGCGATGCCAAGGTACGACGTCTACGACGAGATGTTCGGCAGCAATGCCTATGTCGGTCATTCCGCGCGCGAGGCTGCAGCCCCCTATCGCGCCGTCGCGCAATGGCTGGAGGCAACGCCGCCGGCGCAACTGCTGGCGCGCCGCCGCCAGGCCGAACTGTTCTTTCGCCGCATCGGCATCACCTTCGCCGTCTACGGCGAGGCCGAGGCCGACGAGCGGCTTATCCCCTTCGATATCGTGCCGCGCATTCTGGCGCGGGCCGAATGGCGGCGGCTGGAGGCCGGGCTCATCCAGCGTGTCGCGGCGCTCAATGCGTTTCTCGCCGATGTCTACGGCCCGCGCGAGATTTTGCGCGCCGGCATCGTTCCCGAAGACCTGGTGATGCGCAACGCCGGCTATTGCCTGCACATGGCCGGCCGCACGCCGCCCGGCGGCATCTGGACCCATATCGCCGGCATCGACCTTGTCCGCACCGGGCCCGACCAGTTCCATGTGCTGGAGGACAATGTCCGAACGCCGTCAGGCGTTTCCTACATGCTCGAAAACCGCGAAGTGATGCTCAAGCTGGTGCCGGAACTTTTCGACGGCATGAAGGTGGCGCCAGTCGAGACCTATCCCGAACTGCTGCTCGAAACGCTGGCGTCTGTAAGTCCCCGCCGCCAGCTGGGTGCTTCGCCGACCTGCGTGCTGCTTACCCCGGGACGGCACAACAGCGCTTTCTACGAACACAGCTTCCTTGCCGACACGCTGGGGATCGAGCTTGTCGAGGGCACCGATCTGTTCGTTCGCGACGACATCGTCTACATGCGCACCACCGAAGGCCCGGCGCGCGTCGATGTTATCTATCGCCGGCTGGACGATGCCTTCCTCGATCCGCTGTGCTTCAACCCGGGGTCGATGCTCGGCGTGCCGGGGCTGATGGCGGCCTATCACGCCGGCAATGTGACGCTGGCCAATGCCGTCGGCACCGGCATCGCCGACGACAAGGCGATCTACAGCTACATGCCCGAGATCGTGCGATTCTATACCGGCGAGGAACCGCTGCTCGCCAATGTGCCGACCTGGCGCTGCCGTGAGCCCGAGGCGCTGGGCCATGTGCTCGACAATCTTGCCGAACTGGTTGTCAAGGAAGTCGATGGTTCGGGCGGCTATGGCATGCTGATCGGCCCCCACGCGCCGCAGGCGACGCTGGCGGCGTTTGCCGCCAAGCTGAAGGCGCACCCCGAAAAGTTCATCGCCCAGCCGACTCTGGCGCTTTCGACCTGCCCGACCGCCACCGACACCGGGATCGCCGGCCGCCATGTCGATCTGCGGCCGTTCGTGCTGACCGGTACCAACGGCACCCGCATCGTTCCCGGCGGGCTGACCCGCGTGGCGATGACACCGGGGTCGCTGGTGGTGAACTCGTCACAAGGGGGCGGGACCAAGGATACCTGGGTGGTGGATGAATAGCGCAGCGTCGCGCAGCGCTGGACCGGATTTGCGCAGAAAATCCGGGAAGCGCGCCGGCAGGCGCAAGCTCGGCCAGCGGGGCGGGCGGCGCTCCTGCCGCCCGAACCCGTCTGACGTCACGACGCGGCTTTGCCGCGGCACCTTTGCGCCCGCCTCCACTTCTGTAGTGAATTATCAGTCGAAATGCTGAGCCGCACCGCCTCCGCCCTCTACTGGATGGGCCGCTACCTCGAACGTGCCGATTTCACGGCGCGGCTGATCGAGGCAACGCAGCGGCTCGCCGCCCTGCCGACGAGCTATGGCGGCGCCGTCAATGCCTGGGAATCGGCGCTGGCCACGGCGTGGATGACCGAAGCACACGCCAGCCGCGGCCTTGCCGTCGATGAACATCATGTCAGCGAATTCCTGACCCTGGCGCCCGACAATGCCAGTTCGATCCGGTCCTGCCTCGAAGCGGCGCGCAACAACGCCCGATCGGTGCGCACCGCGCTGACGGAAGAAGCCTGGGAAGCGATCAACACCGCCTGGCACGAGATCGCCCGCGTCCACAGTCTCGACAGCCGCGATGCGCTGGGGCCGCTGCTCGAACAGGTCCGCGGCTGGGTGGCGGCCTATGAAGGCGCCGCCCATCGCACCATGTTGCGCGGCGACGCCTTCTGGTTCGTCAACCTGGGGTCGGCAGTGGAACGGGCGGACAACACCGCCCGGCTGCTCGATGTGAAATACCATCTGCTGCTGCCGCGCGGCGAAAGCGTCGGCGGCAGCCTCGATTATTTCCAGTGGACGACGATCCTGCGGACGGTGTCGGCGCTGACCGCCTATCGCTGGGTATATCGCGATTCGGTGAAGCCGTGGCTGGTCGCCGACCTGCTGATCCTCAATCGCCAGATGCCGCGCAGCCTTGCCGCCTGCCACGACGAGATACTGCGTCATCTCGACCTGCTCGCCGTCCAGTCGGGAAAGCGCGGCATCGCGCATCGCCAGGCCGCCGCCAACAACGCCTGCCTTGCCGGCCAGACCATCGATTCGATCTTCGCCGGCGGGCTGCACGAGTTCCTCGAAAAGTTCCTCGTCGACAATCACCGCCTCGGGGAATGCATCGCCGAACAATATCTGTTCTAATCGTCGGCGTGCCCGCCGGTGGCGGCGGCAAACGAGAAACATTGGGGCCGGGATGCGAATTCGCGTCGATTACACCACTGCCTATGATTACGCCGATCTGGCGCACCATGTCGTGCAGCTGCTGCGCGTCGAACCTTCGGTGCACGATGGCCAGCACGTCGTCGGCTGGCGGATCGATGTCGATTGCGACGGCCATCTGCGCCGCGGCCGCGACAGTTTCGGCAATGTCGTCCACGTGTTCTACGCCGATGCGCCGCTGCGTGCGCTGACCCTGCACGTCAGCGGCGAAGTCGACACGCGCGAGACGCACGGGCTGGTGACCGGCGATGCCGACAAGCTGCCGCTCGCCGTCTATCGCCGCGATACCCCGCTGACGCTTGCCGATGCAGCGATCGGTGCCTTCGCTCGCAGCCTTGTCGGCGAAACCACGCTTGCCACTTGCCATGCCCTTGCCGGTGCGATCCATGCCCGCGTCACCTTCGATACCGACGCCACCCACAGCCACACCGATGCCGCCCATGCCTTCGCGCTGGCCGCCGGCGTCTGCCAGGACCAGGCGCATATCTTCCTTGCCGCTGCCCGCCACCTCGAAATTCCGGCGCGCTATGTTTCGGGGCATCTGGTTCGTTCCGACGGCATGGTCGCCCAGCCGGCCGCCCATGCCTGGGCCGAAGCCTGGATCGACGGGCTCGGCTGGGTCGGCTTCGATCCGACCAACGGTATCTGCCCGACGGAGGCCTATCTGCGCGTCGCCGTCGGTCTCGACTATCTCGATGCGGCGCCGGTGCGCGGCACCCGCCGCGGCGGCGGGATCGAAACCATGTCGGTGAGTGTTACCGCCCGCGATCTTGCCGCGGCGCCGGCCGATGACGGGCATGCCGGGGGCCAAAGCCAGGGCCAGGGCCAGGGCCAGGGCCAGTCGCAGGTTCAGGTGCAGGCGTGACCGGCGATGGCGGCAACGGCCTGGACCAGCGCCAATTTCTGGGGAGCGATGCTGCCATGACCTATTGTGTCGGAATCCTGGTGCGCGAAGGCCTGGTGATGATGGCCGATACCCGCACCAACGCCGGGGTCGACAATATCTCGACCTATCGCAAGCTGCGCGTTGTCGAAGCCAGCGAGGATCGGGTGATCGCGGTCTGTTCGGCGGGAAGCCTGTCGGTGACGCAGAACGCGCTGAGCCGGCTGAGCAGCGGCATCCCGATGCCCGATTCGGGCGAGGTCGAAACGCTGGGCAAGGCGCCGACCATCTTTCGGGCGGCGCAGATCGTCGGCCAGGCGCTGCAGACGGCAAAGCGCGCCATCGACGATGTCGTCAACGACGATTCGATCGGCACCGACGCGACGCTGCTGCTCGGCGGTGCCCGCGCCGGGCAGCGACCGCGGCTGTTCCTGATCTATGGCGCCGGCAATTTCATCGAATGCGGGCCGGATACCCCCTATCTGCAGATCGGCGAGACCAAATATGGCAAGCCGGTGCTCGATCGCATGATGCATTTCGAAACGCCGATGGCCGAGGCGGTGAAGGTCGCGCTGATCTCGTTCAGCGCGACGATGCGATCGAACCTTGCCGTCGGCCTGCCGATCGACCTCGTCACGTTGCGCGCCGGCACGCAGAAGATCGAAATGGCGCACCGCATCGAAGTCGACGACGCCTATTATGCCGAATTGAATGACCGCTGGTCGAACGCCCTGCGCGCCGCCGCCGCCGCGATCCCGCTGCCGCAATATGCCAGTCAGCCCGACCCGGCGCTGTTTCTGGATTGAAGCTTCAGGTCGCCGCTATCGCTGTCGCCGTCGCCGGCACCCGGCGCAGCCAGAGCATGGTCGCCAGCACCAGGCCGATCGCGGCGATGCCGGTCATCGCCAGATAACCGGGTGCGCCGAGGCGATCGTAGAGCGGCCCCGAAATCAGCACCGCGGCGGCATAGGTCGGCGCATTGGCCAGCCCCATGTAGATCATCTGCGCCGTCGGGGCGCGATCGTCGCCATGGATGGTCTGGATGAAGCGCATCCCGCCGAGGAAGGTCGCGGCGAAGCTGAGGCTGTGCAGCAGTTGCAGCGGCACCAACACCCAGAACGGCGGCAGCGCGGCAAGCGCCGTCCAGCGGATGACGGCGCCGATACCGCCGGCGACGATCAGCGTTTCCGGGCGGAAACGCGCCGACCAGGTGCCGAGGAACATCAGGAAGCCGACTTCGGCCAGCGTGCCGATGTTCCACAGCACCGAAATCTCGCTCGACGACATCCCCTGCTGGTTGGCCCAGACCAGCGAGCCCGATGTGTAGAGGAAACCGGCGCTGGCCTGGATCAGCCCGGCGGCGAAGATGAACAGCGTGAAGTTCGAATTGCGCAGCATGCCGAAGCCTGCCGAAAGCCGCTCGCCGAACGGCTGGGCGATCTCGGCGCGGGCCAGCACCGGTTCGCGCGGCATCCAGGCGCTGCCGCCGATCATCAGCGCCGAAATGACCAGCATGAAGCCCCAGATCGGCCAGAACGCCCCCGACCAGTCGTTGAGCACGCCGACGACAGTGGTGCCGACGACGAACGCCACCGAGGCGAGACCGCGCGCGACGCCGTAATTCGGCTTGCCGGTGCGCGTCAGCCGCAGCAGCGCCGTTTCAACGACCGGCAGCAGCCCCCAATAGGCGATATCGAGGATCAGGATCACCGCGAACACCGCGACGAAGCTTTCGAGGAAATACAGCACCGCGAAGCCGACGGTCAGCAGGATGGTGAACATGAACAGCGGCGCCCGCCGGTCGCTGCGGCCATCGGCCCAGGCAGCGGTCAGCGGCCCGGCCAGCGCCCGGCTGAACCCGGCGATGGCGAGGACGACACCGATTTCGGCGCCGCTGAAGCCGTGGACCTTTTCCAGCCACAGCGGCAGGAACGGGATCAGGCAGCCGAAGCCGGCAAAGAACAGGCAGGCGAGCCAGGTGGCGCGAACGCCCGGATGGAAAGTGCCGCCGGCGGGGGTTGCTGTCATGCCTCTGTCATGGCGACCGATGGCCGGCCATGCAACGCCCTTGCGAGGGCCGGAACCACTTCTGCCCTGCGGCGTGCGCAAGGGTCGGCATTCTTCTTCCCTCCCGCTTGCGGGAGGGGTCGGGGGTGGGCACAGCCGCTATGCCGACACCAACCTTATCGGAGCCCAATCCCATGTCCCTTCCCGCCCTGTTCGATCTTTCCGGCCAGATCGCCGTCATCACCGGCTCGTCGCGCGGCATCGGCAAGGCCATCGCCCACCGGATGGCGGAACATGGCGCCAGCGTTGTCGTTTCCAGCCGCAAGGCCGATGCCTGCGAAGCCGCGGTCGCTGAGATCAACGACGCCGTCGGACGCGAGGCCGCGGTCAGCATCCCCGCCAACATCGCCGACAAGGCCAGCCTGCAAGCATTGGTGGACGCGACGCGCGCCCGCTTCGGCCGTATCGACCACCTTGTCTGCAACGCCGCGTCCAACCCCTATTTCGGCCCCCAGGCCGGTATCAGCGACGATCAGTTCGGCAAGATCCTGCAGAACAACATCGTTTCGAACCATTGGTTGATTTCGATGGTCGCCCCCGAGATGCGCGAGCGCAAGGACGGCAGCATCACCATCATCTCGTCGGTCGGCGGGCTGAAGGCCTCGACGGTGATCGGCGCCTATTGCATCAGCAAGGCCGCCGACATGCAGCTGGCGCGCAACCTCGCCGCCGAATATGGCCCCGACAATGTGCGGGTGAACTGCATCGCGCCGGGCCTGATCAAGACCGATTTTGCCAAGGCACTGTGGGACAATCCCGACATCCTGAAGGCCAGCACGTCGGGCGCCCCGTTGCGCCGAATCGGCACGCCGGATGAAATCGCCGGCATGGCGGTGCTGCTGGCCGGGCCGGCCGGCGCCTTTGCCACTGGCCAATGCTTCGTCATCGATGGCGGCGCGACGATCGCTTGAAGTCGGCGCAAATTTATCCGGGACGCGGCCAGTGATATCGAGGCTGGTTATTGCAACTCGAACTGCACCGTAACCGTGACTGCCAGCGCGACTTCACCGGGCGCGACGGGCGTGCTGTCGGCCTCCGATGCCTTGGCCATCATCATCATCGGCCGCGGGCCGGCGTCTGCCGGCATCCCCTCGGTGATGCCGACGATGCGCTTGACCGTCAAACCAGCAGCGCGGGCGTAGAGCAGCGCCCGCGCCCTTGCCGAGGCGATCGCCTTGACCCGGGCTTCGTCGAGCGCCGCTTCCGACGCTTCGACACGAAATTCCGGACCGCTGATCTGGTTGGCACCAACGCCGGCGAGCGTGTCGAGCAGGCGGCCGGTGTCGGCGATACGGCGTATCACGATGCCGACGTTGCTGGTTGCCTGGTAACCGGTGAGTTCCGGAGGCCGGTTCTGTTCGTAGCGATATTGCGGTTGCAACCCGAGACCGCGAGTCTGGATATCGCGTGTCGCGACACCGGCCTTGCGCAGCGCGCCGAGCATCGCGGTCATCGCGCGGGCGTTTTCGGCCATGGCAGCGGCGGCAGTGGTGGCGGTGGTGACCACGCCGCCCGATACTTCGGCAACGTCGGGCATTTGGCTGACGCGGCCTTCCGCCACCACGGTCAGCAGCGTGCCGGCAACCGGTCCGGTTTCGGCGGCCCTGGCCGCGCTTGCAACGAGAAGCACCGACGCAAGGGCGCTCGCCAGTTTCAACTTGTCCATGTCGGCCGTCCCGTGTTGCTGCAACGCTCTAGTCGCCGCGCGGCGCTTGCGGCAGGCTGAACGGCAACAGCCCGAAGGATCACGGCCCTCACGATCACGGCCCTCACGATCACGGCCGGCGCTGATGGGCCCCGGCCGTGATCGTCGCTTCGAAAAATGCGGCTCAGGCCGAGCGGTTGCGCGTCACCAGCCTGTACAGCCACAGCGGCAGTACGGCGCCGAGGATCGACATGATCCAGCCCGGGGCGTCGCCATCACGATACCAGCCGAACAGCGACTGGCCGATGAACTTGGCAGTGAATGCGCCGGCGATCCCGATCAGGATGGTGACGATCCAGCCGCCGGGATCGCGTCCGGGCGAGATCAGCTTGGCGATGGCGCCGACGATCAGGCCGACGATGATGGTTCCGATAATGCCGAACATCTTGGTCTCTCCCGCAGATTGCGAGGCCAGAACGCCGCATTGCGCCGATGGCTCCCCGAAATAATCCAGTCCGACCACGGAGGCGGCGGCAAGGCCGCGCGGGACTGCGGCGCGGTGGCCGCAACGCTGCTCGGGTGCGGCACCGCCACGGCCTTTCGTTTGCCACAGTGATCCACTACAAGCCTTGCGCGCACTGACATATTCGAGTAACACAGTTGGCGTCATGGAAAGATCGAGTATGAACATGCACACCAAGCGCCCGGACCCGGCTTCGGCCGAGGTCTACGACTTTCCACCGCATGGCGCCGTGCCGGCCGCCACCGGCGGTCGCCCGCGCTGGCTGGTTCCGTTGGTTGCCCTGGTGGTTGTCGCGGCCCTTGCCTTTGCTGCATGGCAGATGTTCGGCAACAGGACCAAGGCCGCACCGGTGGTCGACACGCCGCCGCGTGTTACCGTGATGGTTCCGGGAACGGCGGCGGTTGCCAGCACCGTCACCGCGCCGGGATCGATCGCCGCCCGCCGCGATGATGCCATCGGCATCCAGGGCGAAGGCGGCCGGGTTACCCAGGTTCTTGTCGAGGCCGGCGACCGGGTCGGCGCCGGCCAGGTTCTGGCGCAGATCGACCGCACGGTTCAGGTGCAGGAGGCAGCGCAGCTTGCCGCCGGCATCCGCCAGGCCGAGGCCGATGCCCGCCTTGCCGAAGCCAATCTGCAGCGTGCCCAGTCGCTGGTCGGCAAGGGTTTCATCTCCAAGGCCGACATCGACCAACGTACCGCGACACGCGATTCGGCGCTGGCCCGGGTAGCCGTGGCACGCGCGCAGCTTGCCCAGGCCCGCGCTCGCATCGATCGGCTCGACGTCCGCGCTCCGCGCGCCGGCCTGGTGCTGGCGCGCAATGTCGAGGCCGGCCAGGTCGTCGGCCCGGGTTCCCTGCCGCTGTTCCGCATCGCCGAGGGCGGCGTTCTCGAAATGCGCGCGCAGGTTGCCGAACAGGACATGGCGCGGCTGAAGGTCGGCATGACCGCCGCGGTCGTTCCCGTCGGCTCCACCGTCGAATATCGTGGCCGTGTCTGGCTGCTCGACCCGGTGATCGATGCCCAGAGCCGCCAGGGCATTGCACGCGTCGAACTGGCCTATGCGCCCGGTCTCCGCGTCGGCGCCTTTGCCCGCACCACCATCGCCGCCGGCGAGACGGTACGGCCGGTGCTGCCGCAATCGGCGGTGCAGGCCGATGCCAAGGGCAATTTCGTGATGATTGTCGGCCGCGAAAATCGCGTGGTGCGTCGTGCCATCACCATCGGCGCGGTGAACGACAATGGCGTTTCGATCGCTGCCGGCCTCGACGGCCGCGAGCAGGTGGTGGTCAGTGCTGCGGCCTTCCTGCGCGAAGGCGAGCCGATCACTCCGATCCGCGCCGCCCCGTAATCCGCCCAAGGTAACTGTCCGCATACACCGTTCGCGTCCGTCCTCGCGTCTCACCAAGGTTCCTGCTCGATGCGCAACATCTCCGCCTGGTCGATCCGCAATCCGGTACCGGCGCTCGTCGCCTTCTTCATGCTGACGCTGGCCGGCGTGCTCAGCTTCATCAACATGGACATCAACAACAATCCGGACATCGATTTTCCGGGCGCGTCGGTCACCATCAGCCAGCCGGGCGCAGCGCCGACCGAGCTCGAGACGCAAGTAACGCAGCGCGTCGAGGCAGCGCTGCGCGGCATCAACGGCGTCGACGGCATTTCGTCCTACATCAGCGAAGGCCAGTCGAACACCAACGTCCAGTTCGCCATCGGCACGCCGATCGATCGCGCCGTCAACGATGTCCGCGATGCCATTGCCAACATCCGGTCCGACCTGCCGCAGGGCATTCTGCAGCCGCAAATCCAGCGCGTCGACGCCGTCGGCGGACCGATCGCCTATTTCTCGGTCGAATCGGTCGACATGACACTGGAACAACTGTCGTGGTTCGTCGACGATCAGGTGGCCAAGAAGCTGCTTGCCATCCCGGGCATGGCGCAGGTGCGTCGCGCCGGCGGAGTCAATCGCGAAATCCGCGTGATCCTCGATCCGTCGCGGCTGCAGGCCTATGGCGTGACCGCGTCGCAGGTCAACGACCAGCTGCGCCAGGTCAATATCAACGCCGCCGGCGGCCGCACCGAAATCGCCGGGTCGGAACAGTCGGTGCGGGTGCTCGGCAACGCTGCCAACGCCTATGGGCTGGGCGAGACCCAGATCAACGTCAGCGGCAGCCGCACCATCCGGTTGTCCGATATCGCCACGGTACGCGACCTTTATGCCGAACAGCGCGGTTTTTCGAAGAAGGACGGCCGCCAGGTCCTCAGTTTCGCGATGACCAAGGCGCGTGGTTCCTCCGATGTGACGGTCTACGACGAAGCGGTGAAAGCGCTCGAGGCGCTCCACAAGGACAATCCCAAGATCAAGTTCACCCAGCTCTACACCTCGGTCGATTATACCAAACAGCAATATCACGCCGCGATCGATGCCATGGTCGAAGGGGCCGTGCTCGCCGTAATCGTCGTGTTCCTGTTCCTGCGCGACTGGCGCGCGACGTTGATTTCCGCAATCGCCATCCCGCTTTCGGCGATCCCGTCCTTCTGGTTTCTCGATCTGCTCGGCTTCTCGCTGAACGGGCTGTCGCTGCTGGCGCTCAGCCTCGTTGCCGGCGTGCTCGTCGACGATGCCATCGTCGAGATCGAGAATATCGTCCGCCACATGCGAATGGGCAAAACTGCTTTTCAGGCCTCGATCGACGCCGCCGACGAGATCGGTCTTGCTGTCGTTGCCACCACCTTCTCGATCGTCGCGGTGTTCCTGCCGGTCGGGCTGATGCCGGGCATATCCGGGCAATTCTTCAAGAATTTCGGCTTTACCGTGGTGATATCGGTGCTGCTTTCGCTGGCCGTGGCGCGGTTGATCACGCCGATGATCGCCGCCTATTTCCTGAAAGCCGGCGGCCAGGCCGTGCATGGCGAGGGGCCGTTCACCGATATGTACATGCGCATCCTGCGCGGCGCGCTGCGCAATCGCTGGAAAACCGTGCTGATCGGCGGCATCGGCGCGCTGGCCGGTACCTATTTCGCCTTCTCGACCCTGCCGTTGACCTTCCAGCCGCCTGAAGACACCGATTTCAGCCAGGTCAAGGTAGCGTTGACGCCGGGCGCAACGCTCAAGCAGACCGAAGCTGCAGTCGACCGTGCGGTCGCCATTCTCGAGGCCTCGCCGATCGTCGAGGCCGCCTTTGCCGACATCAATATCGGTGAAGGCGAAATCTATCTGACGCTCAAGAAGGACCGGCCGGTCAAGAGCACCGAGTTCGAGCGCGACATGGCGCCGAAGCTGCTCGCGATTGCCGATGCGCGGGTCAATTTTCAGTCGCAATCCGGCAACTTCGGCGGCCGCGACATGTCGGTCGTGCTGGCCGGCAGTGACCCCATCTTGCTCGAACGCACTGCAGCTACCGTTGTCGAACAGCTGCGCGGCCTGAAGGAACTGCGCCAGCCGCGCATCGAGGGCGATCTGCGCAAGCCTGAAATCACCATCAAGCCACGCTTCGACCTCGCGGCCCAACTCGGCGTCACCACTGCCGCCCTGTCGCAGACGATCCGCATCGCGACGCTGGGTGATATCGACCAGAATGTCGCCAAATTCTCGCTGAGTGATCGCCAGATCCCGATCCGGGTGGCGCTCGCCGAGGATTCGCGGCGCAACATCGCCACGCTGGAAAACCTGCCGGTACCGACTGCTGCCGGAGGATCGGTGCCCTTGAAGGTTGTGGCGGAGATCAGCTTCGGCGCCGGCGCCACGGAATTGCGCCGCTACAACCAGCAACGTCGCGTCGTGGTCGGCGCCGATCTTGCGTCCGGCCTGGTATCCGGCGACGCGCGGCCGAAGATCGATGCCCTGCCGATCCTGAAGAACCTGCCGCAGGGCGTCGAGAAAGTCGCACTCGGCCAGGACAAGTGGCAGAAAGAATTGCTGATCAACTTCGTCATCGCCGTCTTTGCGGGCGTGCTGCTGGTCCTCGCCGTACTCGTCCTGCTCTACAAGCGGGTGCTGCCGCCGTTCGTCAACATGGGCTCGCTGCTGCTGGCGCCGCTGGGTGGCGGGATCGCCCTGCACCTCACCGGCAATGCCATTTCGATGCCGGTGTTCATCGGCCTGTTGATGCTGCTTGGCATCGTCGCGAAGAACTCGATCCTGCTTGTCGACATGGCGATCGAGGAAATGAGCAAGGGCGTCGAACGCACCGCGGCGATCATGGAAGCCGGCCACAAGCGGGTGCAGCCGATCATCATGACGACGGTCGCCATGGTCGCGGGCATGTTGCCGGTGGCGCTGGCTCTGTCAGGCGATGGCAGCTTCCGGGCGCCGATGGGCATCGTCGTCATCGGCGGGCTGATCGTCTCCACCGCGCTTACCCTCGTGATCGTCCCGGCCGGCTTCAGCCTGGCGGTCGGCGCCGAGGAATGGCTGGGTCCGTTCCTCAAGCGCTGGTTCACCAACAACGAAGGGTCCAAGGGAGCGGCCAAGCCCCAGCCGGCGGAGTAAGGCCCTGAGATTGTTTCGCCCCTTCGAACTGCCCGTCTCCCCCTTCCATCGCATGCGCGCGGTGGCGACCCTGCTGCTCGCCGCGATGGGCGTCCTTTTCGTCATCGCAACGACCCGGTCCGGCGATCCGCCATTCTGGGCGTGGGTGCAGGCATTCGCGGAGGCGGCGCTGGTCGGTGGCCTTGCCGACTGGTTCGCCGTCACCGCGCTGTTCCGGCATCCGCTCGGCATCCCCATCCCGCACACCGCCATCATCCCGCGTTCCAAGGACCGGATCGGCGACACGCTGGCGGTGTTCCTGCGAGAGAATTTCCTCACCCCGGCGGTCGTTACCCGCCGGCTGGAGAGCATCGATCTGGCCGGAATGGCTGCCGCCTGGCTGGCATCGGATACCCAAGCGCCCATCCCTGCCCCGCCCATCCCTGCCCCGCCCATCCCTGCCCCGCCCATCCCCAACCCGCCGGGAATGGACACGACCGCAATCGGCGCCACTGCCGGCCCGGTGGTCCGCACCTCCGCCCGGCGCGGCTTCGGGCCGCTGCTGGCTCGGCTGATCGAGGCGCTCGACACGCCCGCCATGGCTGCACTGGTTCGCGATACCGCGATGGCGAAACTGCGTGCGGTGCCGCTGTCGCCGATCCTTGCCGATGCCATCGACACGACGCTGGCGCGCGGTCGGCACGAGCCGCTGATCGATGCTGCGCTCGATTGGGCGTTGCGAACGCTCGAAGCGCAGGAATCAGTCATTCGAGCCATGGTTGCAGATCGCACCACCTGGGTGCTGCGCCTGGTCAGCATCGACGATCGCGTCGCCGACCAGTTGATCGAAGGCATCACGCGCTTGCTGCGCGAGATGCGCCACGATAGCGACCATCCGCTACGTGCCCGCATCGCGCAAGGCCTCGCGACCTATGCCTTCGACCTGCGGCATTTTCCGGAAAACCAGGCGCAGGTCGAAGCCTGGAAGGCCGATCTCATCGGCAATGCAGCGCTCGGCCAATGGCTCGACGGCTTGTGGGGCGAAGCCCGCGCCGGCCTCGCCCGGACATTGACGACGACGGGGCCGGACAGTCGCATCGCTGCCGTCGCGCAGGGGCTCGGCGAGCGTCTCGCCAGCGACGCGCCCCTGCGGGCCGCCATCAACCTGCACCTGCGCCGCACCGCCGTCGGTCTTGTGAACGATTACGGCGACGATATCGTCGGGCTGGTATCGGATACCATCCGCGGCTGGAGCGCCGCCACCGTGACCGATCGCCTGGAAACCGCCGTCGGCCGCGATCTGCAGTTCATCCGCATCAACGGCACAATCATCGGCGGCCTGATCGGACTTGCGATCCACGCGGTGCAGGTCGGACTTTAGCGCGACATCCGATTTTGCGCGCCGTTGCCCTGCGCTGCGGTCGTTGCATCTGTGTACCGTCTGAAAGTTCTGCTGTTTCTTGCGACCGTCGGCAAATCCGCTGCGTACCTGCCCGGTACCGTTCGGCATGCCGCCGGCTGCGGTGCATTTCAGGAGTCGCTTCCGACGTCACGAACCCGCCACTATGCCCTGCTGATCGCCACTGCACTTGCCTGGCTGCCGATGGGGGCAAGCGCCGCGCCGCTGCTTTTCACCCTCGAAGGCTCGCGCAACGCCAGCTTCACGCTGGACAGCAATCCGACACCCGACAGCTTCACGTCGCTGCAGACCAATTTCAACAATGTCGCCGGCACCTTCAACGGCATGACCGGCGTCGCCAGCCTGATCGATTTCGGTCAGGATGTCAGCCCGTTCAGCGCCGCCCGGCTCAATATCCTCGCCCCCGGCCTCGGTTTCACCCAATTTTCGGGAGATAACATTTTCGGCGGCACCACGGCGGCGCCGATCTTCACGCCCGGCGTTTTCCGGCTCAACAATCCGTTCTTCGGCGGCCCGGCGACACTGACCATCACCGGACTGGCCGATGGCGGCAGCGGCTCGGCCGTGCCCGAACCCGCCAGCTGGGCAATGCTGATCCTCGGCTTCGGCTTCGTCGGGACCGCGGCGCGCCGCCGCAACCGCTCCATCGGCGCGAACATGGCATGACCGGCTCCGGGCCTCCGCCGTTCGCGGGGGCCCGGCACTTCAATTTGTAAAAAAGCGTAACGCAGTCGTGCTAACCTTCGCGATGCCGATGGAGTGACGACGATGTTGACGACGCTGAAGAAGAAACTGCGGACAGTGTTCCCCAATCTGTTGCTGGCACCGCAGGGCGACGCCGGGGTGCGCGCTGCCGGCCACCGCAAATATGTCGGTGGCGCCTGGGACGAGATCGGCCAGTTGCAGTTCGATTTTCTGGTCGCGCAAGGCATGCGGCCGCAGGACAGCCTGCTCGATATCGCCTGCGGTTGCTTCCGCCTGGGGGTGAAGGCGATCCCCTATCTCGATCGCGGCAACTATCTCGGCATCGAAAAGGAACAGGCGCTGATCGACCTTGGCGTCGCCGAGGAACTGGGGCCGCAACTCGTCGCCGAAAAGGCGCCGGAACTGGTGGTTTCCGCCGCGTTCGAATCCGAAAAATTCTCGAAACAGCCAGATTATGCCATCGCGCAATCGCTGTTCACCCATCTGACCCCGGAAGTCATCGACATCTGCTTTGCCAAGCTGCGCCCGGTGATGAAGCCGAACAGCCGCTTTTACGCCACCTATTTCCTTGCTGCCCCGGGCTTCAAGAACCCCAAGGAGTCGCACGACCATGGCGTTTTTGCCTATTCACAGGCGGAAATGTGCGAGTTCGGGACGCGCAACGGCTTTCGTGCCGACTATATCGGTGATTGGAACCACCCGCGCAGCCAGGTGATCGTCGTCTATTCGATCTAGGCCGTGAACTCATAAAATCCATGCCCCGGAGCGGCGAAATGGCGTCGTTGCGCCGGCTTGCCGGGGGCAAAGCCCCACGCGTGCTGTCGCGCCAAGCCATTTGGCCTCTCCGGGGCATGACGGGGAATGGATTTTATGGGTTCACGGCCTAGCGAGGAACGTCCTCGAAACCGACGAAGCGGGCCGCTTCGGCTACCGGCTTGCGCGTCGAAACCACCGCATTGGCCGGGAAATCCTCGTCCGGCCAGCCGAGCGCGATGCTCTTCATGATCACCTGATCATCGGCGATGCCGGCGTGTTCGCGCACCACCGGCGATTGCATGATGCCCTGGCTGTTGATGACGGCGCCCAGCCCGCGCGACCAGGCGGCGTTGACCAGCGCCGTTGCCACCGCGCCGCAATCGAACGGCGTGTCGTCGCTGCCATCGACGGCGCGATCATAGGTGATGATGATGCAAACCGGCGCATCGAACTGGCGAAAACCGCGCAGCACCCATTCCTGCCGCGCCGCCGCGTCTTCGCGCGCGATTCCCATCGCGGCGAACAATTGCTTGGCGACGCCGATCTGGCGCTCGCGGTGCGGTCCGGCGAACGCCTCGCCGATGCGGAATTCGCGGCTGTGCGGGACGCCGGCAAGGTTACGTTCGGTATTGCCGGCACGAATGCGATCGAGCGGCTCGCCGGTCAGCACGGTGAAGTTCCACGGCTGGGTATTCATCGACGACGGCGCCCGCATCGCCAGCGCCAGGATTTCCTCGATCAGCGCACGCGGCACCGGATCGGGCTTGTAGCCGCGGATGCTGCGGCGACCAAGGACGACGTCATCATATTGCATGGCAGGTTCCCTCGCCGTTGCTGCTGCCTCGTGCCGCCGCGCGGACGGGGCGGCAACTCGCAAAAACAGCGTTCAGCGCAGATTGCCGACGGCGCGCTGGATGCGGTTGCAGGCATCCTCCAGCACGGCGTCCGACGTCGCGTAGCTGATGCGGAAAGCGGGCGAGCCACCGAACGCTGCACCATGGACGACGGCAACGCCTTCCGCTTCGAGGAAATAGGCCGCCACGGCTTCGTCATTGCCCAGCACCACGCCCGACGGGGTCGTCTTGCCGATCAGCCCGGCGCAATCGGGATAGACATAGAAGGCCCCGAGCGGCCGCGGGCAGATAAGCCCCGGCGTCTGGTTGAGCATCGAGACGACAAGATCGCGACGTTTCTGGAAGGCAGCGTTGCGAACCGCCAGGAAGGACTGGTCGCCGTTCAGCGCCGCCACCGTGGCCGCCATCGAGATCGAACAGGGGTTCGATGTCGATTGCGACTGCAGCTTGGCCATCGCCTTGATCAGCCATCTTGGCCCGCCGGCATAGCCGATGCGCCAGCCGGTCATCGCATAGGCCTTGGAAGCACCGTTGACGGTCAGCGTGCGATCGAAAAGCGCCGGTTCGATCTCGGCAATCGTGGTAAAACGAAAATCATCATAAACGATATGTTCGTACATGTCGTCGGCAAGGATCATTACATGCGGATACCGCAGCAGCACTTGGGTCAGCGCCCGCAGTTCCTCGGCCGAATAGGCGGCACCGGTGGGGTTCGACGGCGAATTGAAGATCAGCCATTTGGTCCGCGGCGTGATGGCGGCTTCTAGCTGTTCGGCGGTCAGCTTGAATTCGCTGGCGATCCCGCATGAAATGACGACCGGCGTCGCGCCGGTATAATGCACGATATCGGGGTAGCTGACCCAATAAGGTGCCGGAATGACGACTTCGTCGCCAGCGTCGAGCGTTGCCAGCAGCGCGTTGAAGATCGTCTGCTTGCCGCCCGAATTGACGGTGATCTGGTCGAGCCCGTAATCGAGATGGTTGTCGCGCTTGAACTTGGCCTGGATTGCCTTTTTCAGCTCGGGCGTGCCGTCGACGGCGGTATATTTGGTCTGACCGCGTCGGATCGCTTCGATCGCGGCGTCCTTGACGAAATCCGGCGTGTCGAAATCGGGTTCGCCGGCGCCCAGCCCGATGATGTCGCGGCCGGCGGCCTTCAATTCCGCGGCCTTGTTGGTGACGGCGATGGTCGGGCTGGGGCTGATCCGCTGAATGGCGGCAGAAAGTTGTGACATGGGGGCTTCCGGCTTTCGGTTGTGGTTGGTCTAGGGGCTGCGGGCTGAAAGGAAAAGACCCGAACGCGGGATCAGGCCAGCCGGCCCCGGAAAAGCCCGCGCAGCGCATTGCCGAGCCAGAAGCCGCATTCGAGATCGGCAGGTGTCAGCCGCGCTTCCCGGGCGCTGCCGTCGGCGAGCAACCGAGCCCGCAGCACGCCGGGCAGCACCGGCCCCGCCGGGGTCAGCAGGCCGCCGTCGCGTTCGACGAACACACAAGTGAAACTGCCTTCGGTGATGCTGCCATCGGCAGCGACGAACACCACCTCCGCCGTTCCGGCAGCGCGGCGCGCCGCATCGTAGAAGCCGCGGTCGCTGGTCTTGTGGCGCAGCCGCCAGTCATCGGCGGCCACGGGCAGCGGCACCAGCGCCACCGGCAGCGGATCGGGCAGCGGCGGCGGCAGCGGCGACCATTGCGCCGCTACTGCCCCCGATGGCGCCAGCAGCAGGCGGACGCGGCCATCGCCGGCCCGCGCCGCGGTGTTTAGTGCAGCCTGCGCCGCGGTGTTTAGTGCAGCCCGCGCCGCAGCCCGGTCGAAACGATGGCCCAGGAAGCCTGCGCTCGCCGCCATCCGGTCGAGGTGGCGATCGGCATCGGGAAATCCACCGCCGACGCAGCGCAGCGTCTCGATGAGGTCGGGCGGCCCACGCCGGCGCAGGAAGGCTGCCTTGGCGAGGCATTCCGCCCATTCGCTGCTGGCGTCACTGTCGGCAACGATGCCGGATCCGAGGCCGAGGCGAGCCACGCCGGCGCCGGCCGGCAGCACAAGGGTACGGATGGCGACGTTGAAGACGGCGTCGCCATCGGCGGCGATGGCGCCGATGCTGCCGGTATAGGCACCGCGGGGTTCGGGTTCGACCGCGGCGATGACTTCCATGGCGCGGATCTTCGGCGCGCCGGTTACCGACCCGCACGGAAACAGCCGGGCCAGCACATCCGCCGCGGTCACGCCGGGGTAGGCGGTTGCGGTGATCGTCGATGTCATCTGCAAAACGGTCGGGTAGGTCTCGATCTCGAACAGCGCCGGCACCTGCACGTCGCCGGCGACACGCGACAGGTCGTTGCGCAGCAGATCGACGATCATCAGATTTTCGGCGCGGTTCTTGGGATCGGCCTGCAATGCCGCCGCTCGTTGCGCATCCTCTGCCGCGTCGCCGCCGCGCGGTGCGGTGCCCTTCATCGGTCGCGCCGTGAGCCGCCCGCCCGCTAGTTCGAAAAACAGCTCGGGCGAAAAGCTCAGCAGCCACAACGCGCCGGTGAATACCAGCGCTCCGAACGGCGCCCGCGAACCCGCCCGCAACCCGGCGAACAGGTGCAGCGGATGGCCGGCAACCGCGACGGTGGCGTTGAAGGTCAGGTTGGCCTGGTAGATGTCTCCCGCTGCGATCAGTGCGGCGATGCCTGCCAACTGTTCGGCATGGGCAGCCGGCCCCTGCCCCGGCATCACTGCATCGACGCAGCCGGCACCGTGCCCGAGCAGTTCCGCCACGCCGGCAGCGTCGAGGTGCCGATCGCTGGCAAAGCGACCGAACCACAGCAGCGGCTCTTGCGGCGGCGGCTGGCGATCGAGCGCCGCCAGCCGCGGCTCGAGCGCATAGCCGGCTTCGAAACCGATAAAGCCGGCCCAGGGCCCCGGCGCACGCAGCCGTTCCAGCGCCGCGGCGACATCGCCGGCAGCCTCGCAGGTCACGACCTGCTCCACCCCCGTGAACAGCCGCGCACGGCCGGTGGTAGCATCGTCGAGCAGGACAAAGGGTCGGGTCGGATCGAACACCGGGGCGGCTTAGCCCGCGCCGGCGGGCCTGACTATTGCACTTGCTCGCGCAGGGGATCCGGCGCGAGTTGCCAGATCGGCGTTTTCGCCAGGCGGCCCGGCACTTCGCGGACGAAGCGCGGCACCAGATAGCCGGGCAGCGTGTCACGCAGCGCCTGTTCGAGCGCCAGCGCCTCGGCCAGCGGCACATCGAAATGGGCAGCCCCGGCGACGGGATCGAGCAGGTGCACGTAGTAGGGCAGCACGCCGCAGGCGAACAGGCGCCGGCAATGCGCAACAAGCGCTTCGGCGCAGTCATTGACGCCGCGCAGCAGCACCGACTGGTTGAGCAGCGTAACGCCGGTGGCCCGCAGCGGCGCCAGCGCGGCCGCAACGACGCCGCCCAGTTCCTGCGCATGGTTGGTGTGAGTGACGATGACCACCGGAACCGGGCAAGCCGCCAGCATCGCCAATAGTGCCGGCGTCACTCGCGCCGGCACGGTGGTCAGCGTCCGGCTGTGCAGGCGGATCGACGCGAGGCCGGGCAATGCCGCCAGCCCGACGAGCAACCGCTCCAGCCGAGCGTCGGAAAGCGTCAGCGGATCACCGCCGGACAGGATGACCTCGGTAATCGCCGGATCGGCGGCGAGCGCCGCCAGCGCCGCATCGATCTCGGCGGCGGGCAGCATCGTCTCACCATAATCGCTGTGGCGGCGGAAACAGTAGCGGCAGTGGATGGCGCATGCGCCCGAGACCAGCAGCAGCGCCCGGCTGCCATATTTGCGCAGGATCCCCTGGGAAGCGGTGAACCGCCGTTCTTCGAGAGGGTCCACGACACCCGGCGCATCGGTCAACGCCTCGGCCGGCCGTGCGAACACCTGCAGCAGCAGCGGATCGGCCGGGTCACCGCGCCGGATCAACGAAAGAAAATGCGGCGGCACCTTCACCGGGAAATCACCGGCCCAGCCTTCCGGGCTGCCAGGTCCGAAGTCGCTGGCAACAAGGCCGACCCGGGCGAGGAAATCGGCCATGGTGAGCAGCGCTGCCCGGTGGTCGGCCTGCCAATCGGCGACAGGCAAAGAAAGTGCCTCAGCAAGCATCGGGCTGGTCCATGCGAAAGGGGCTGCCGCTCTCGACGATCACGACAGCCGGCGCAAGCCCAGCAAGCTGGCCGACTATTTTTCCTTGCTGTTCAGGAACGCCGCCAGCGCATCATAGGCCGGGATCGTCACCGGGTTGATGGCGCGGTTGGTTGCGGTCGGGTGGCTGGCGAAACGCGCGATGACCATTTCGGCGGCCAGATCGATGTAAATGCCCTGGCCATGGATGCCGACCGCCATGACCTGGCCACCGGGCCGATGCCACCATTGGCTGGCATAGGAACCGCCATCGAGGCCGGGGTAGCGCGCGCTGGCGAAGGCCGCGACATCGCCGGGCTTCAGGATGGCGGCGGCCACCGGCTTGGGCAGGATCTGCTGGCCGTGCCAGCGGCCGTTCTGGCGGATCATCTCGCCGAAGCGCGCCATGTCGCGCAGCGATGCCGTCAAGCCGCCGCCGGCGAATGCCGTGCCGCGACGATCGACGGCGATGCCTGCATCTTCTTCCATCCCCATCCGCAGCCAAAAACGATCCTCGATCAGCCGGGCGACCGGTTCGCCGGTGATGCGCTCGATCACCCAGGCCAGCGCCTGGGTGTTGGGGGTGCGATAGGCGAAATCGCCGCCATGGCTGCCTGCCGGCCCGATCGTGGCGAGGAAATCGTACCAGCCATCGGGGCCACTGAAGCCGGGTGGCACCGGCACGCTGCCCCCGGCGATGCCCATGCGCGCGACATCGGTCAGGGTCGTCCCGCGTGCGGTATAATCTTCGTCGAAGGCCAGCCCGGTGCGCATGTCCATCACCTGCCGCACCGTCGCATCGCCGAAACCGCTGTTTGCCAGTTCCGGCACATAGGATGCGATCGGCCGCGCCGGATCGAGACGGCCTTCGGCGATCAGCAGTTCGGCGAGCGTGCCGATGAAGCTCTTGGTCACCGAAAAGGCGATATGCTGCCCGCCCGGCGCCAGCGCACCGAAATAGCGTTCATAGACGATCCGCCCCCTGTGCAGCACGACGATGCCATCGGTGTAGTTCAGCCCGAGCGAATCGGCCCAGCTGACTTCCTGGCCGCGCAGCGTCTTGAAGCGCAGCGTGTCGATGTCGATCCGGTCCTTGCGGGCAAGGTCGCTGATCGGGCCGGTGCCACGGCGGATGCCGACGGTCGGCACCAGTTCGCGCCAGTGCGAAAAGCTCCAGCGGGTATTGGGGAAGGCCCACATCGAGCCATTGTCGAAGCGCGCCTGCTTGCCCGCCGTTGCCGGAAACCCCTGCATCAGGCCAAGGGCGCCGGGCGTGCTTTCGGCCGCACCGAGCGGCGGCGTCTGCGCCGGAACCTGGGCGGCGGCGCCAGTGGCGGTGGCAATCGTGGCGGCAAGCAAAAGGCCCAAGACGCGGATCATCGGAAAACTCCCCCCTTCATCGTGGCGGCAGCGTAAGGACGATACGCCGCGCCAGCAACTGCGCCTGTGGCGAGCGGGGCGGGATTCCGCTAGGGTCGGGCGATGAATGCACCCGCCCTTACCCGGCCGCAACGGGCCCGCCTGCGCATCGAGGATTTCCTGCTGCTCCAGTCGAGCGGCGCCTTTGCCGATGCATCGAGAACGGAACTGCTGGACGGGGACATTTATTGCATGAATTCGCAGTTCCAGCGGCACAGCTATGTAAAGAGCGAGATCGCTTTCCGATTTCGCGAGGCGATCGCCGGTTCCGGCCTGTTGGTGCTGGTCGAAGCCGCAGTGGCAATGCCGCCGCACGACCTGCCGGAACCCGATGTGACCATCATGCAAGGCCCGATCGGCACCGGGAGCGTTTCACTCTCCGCGGTGCGCCTTCTCGTCGAAGTCAGCGATACGACCCTCGACATCGATCTCGGCCGCAAGGCGGCGCTGTATGCCCGCAACGGCGTGGCCGAATATTGGGTCGCCGATATCGAAGGCCGGCAGATCTGGGTGCACCGTGAGCCGGCGGGTAACGGCTATGCCCGCCGCGAGACCGCGGCCATGGGCGAACCGGTCGAAGCAACCACCCTCGGGGTGAGCATCGCCACCGACGGCCTCGTCTGATGATGACACCGGACGAAGCAGCCGGGCTGGCTGCGGATGTCTGGACGCTGCTCGTCCGCGGCGCCGGGGATCGCAAGAGCCCGATGCACACGCCCGTCGTCGCCAGTGTCGATGGCGATGGCCTGCCGCAGGCGCGGGTGATGGTGCTTCGGCGGGCCGATACCGCCGCCGCCACACTGCGCTTTCACACCGACTCGCGATCGCCGAAAGTCGCGGAGCTCGACGGCCGTGCCGTCAGCGTGCTGGCCTATCATCCAGGCCAGGCGGTGCAGCTTCGCCTCGCCGGCACGGCGGCGGTGCTTACCGACGATCCGCTCGCCGAAGCGGCGTGGAGCGCATCGACGGCGTTCGCACGGCGCTGCTACCTGACCGAAGCGGCGCCGGGGACGCCATCGCCGCTGCCGACGTCGGGATTGCCAGCAGCGATCGAGGGCCAGCAGCCGAGCCTCGACGACCTGGTGCCGGCGCGGCCGAATTTCGCCATCGTGCGGATCGCCGTGACCGCGATCGACTGGCTGCATCTTGCCAACAGCGGCCATCGCCGGGCTTTGCTGACCCGCGACGATGCCGGCTGGCAGGGGCAGTGGCGGGTGCCCTGATCGATTGCCCGTCGATGCCCGCGCCGCGGGCTCAGCGGGTCAGCTTCTTGTACGTCAGCGCCGTCGGGCGATCGGCGGCGTCGCCGAAGCGGCGGCGCTTGTCTTCCTCATAGGCTTCGAAATTGCCTTCGAACCATTCGACATGGCTGTTGCCTTCGAAGGCCAGGATGTGCGTTGCCAGCCGATCGAGGAAGAAGCGATCGTGGCTGATGACCACGGCGCAACCGGCGAAGCTTTCCAGCGCTTCCTCGAGCGCGCGCAGCGTCTCCACGTCGAGGTCGTTGGTCGGCTCGTCGAGCAGCAGGACATTGCCGCCCTTGACCAGCATCTTGGCCATGTGAACGCGGTTGCGTTCCCCACCCGAAAGCTGTCCGACCTTCTTCTGCTGGTCCGCGCCCTTGAAGTTGAAGGCGCCGACATAGGCGCGAGTCAGCACCTCGTTCTTGCCGAAGTAGAATTTCTCGTTGCCTTGCGAAATCTCTTCCCAGACGTTCTTGCTCGATTCGAGCGCGTCGCGGGACTGGTCGACATAGGCGAGCTTGACGGTATCGCCGACACGAATGCTGCCGCTGTCGGGCGTGTCCTGGCCGGTAATCAACCGGAACAACGTCGTCTTGCCGGCGCCGTTGGGGCCGATGATGCCGACGATGCCGCCCGGCGGCAGGCTGAAGCTCAAGTTTTCGAAGAGCAGCTTGTCGCCATAGGATTTGCTGAGGTTGTTCGCCTCGATGACCGTGTTGCCGAGCCGTTCGGGGATCTGGATGAGGATCTGCGCGCTGCCGAGGCGGCGGTTGGCCTGTTTTTCGACGAGTTCATCGAACGCCTTGATGCGCGCCTTGGACTTGGTCTGCCGCGCTTTTGCCGACGAGCGGATCCACTGCAGTTCCTGGGTGATCGCCTTCTGGCGGCTTTCGTCCTCGCGCTCTTCCTGCGCCAGCCGCTTCGACTTGGCTTCCAGCCAGTCGGAATAATTGCCCTCGAACGGGATCGCCCGGCCACGATCGAGTTCCAGCACCCACTTCACGACATTGTCGAGGAAGTAGCGATCATGGGTGACGAGGATTGCCATCCCCTTGTATTCCTTCAGATGGTTTTCAAGCCACGCCACCGATTCGGCATCGAGATGGTTGGTCGGTTCGTCGAGCAGCAGGATATCGGGCTTTTCGAGCAGCAGCTTGCACAGCGCGACGCGGCGCTTTTCGCCGCCCGACAGCTTGTCGACCGGAGAATCGCCGGGCGGGCAGCGCAGCGCGTCCATGGCGATTTCAAGCTGGTTGTCGAGCGTCCAGCCATCGACAGCATCGATCTGTTCCTGCAGCGTGCCCATTTCCTCCATCAGCTTGTCGAAATCGGTCGAATCCTGCGGGTCGGCCATTTCGGCGCTGATCGCGTTGAACCGGGTCATCATGTCGGCAACCTGCCGCACGCCGTCCATGACATTGCCGCGCACGTCCTTGGTTGGATCGAGCTGCGGTTCCTGCGGCAGATAGCCGACGGTGATGCCTTCCGCCGCCCAGGCTTCGCCCTGATATTCCTTGTCGATGCCGGCGATGACCTTCATCAGCGTGGACTTGCCGGCGCCGTTGGGGCCGATGATGGCGATCTTGGCGCCGGGCAGGAAGCTCAATGTGACGTCCTTGAACGCCGGCTTCGGCGCACCGGGGTAGGTCTTCGAAAGACCCTTCATGACATAGGCGTATTGATAGGCCACGGCGGGCTCCAGCAGTTCGAAATTGGTGGGTACCAGCGCGCTCTAGCCGATGGCCCGCGCGAGTTCAAAGGGGGCGTGTGCGAGTCTCAGCGCTCCGGCGCCGGGCAGGTCCGGCGCAGCTGCAGGACCTGGCTGGCGCTGGACCCGCCGGGCAGCGTCGCGGTGATTGCCAGTTCGGCGGGAGCGTCCGGGCCGATGGCAAGTCGGACGAGCCGGCAATCCGGCGCGAGACAGGCGCGTACCACGGGGTTTTCCGACACCGGCACCGCTTCGGCGGTATCGAACAGGCTGGTCAGCTGCACATCTTCGCCTGGTGCGGCAGCGACCGCCACCTCGCGCCAGCCGATGTTGGCGCCGCGCAGTGCCAGCACGGTGGTGATGGTACGCGGTCGGCACGAAGGCGCCGGGCGGCGCCGGTCCGGCAGCGCCGCGATCGGCCCCAATGCCAGCCGCGCATAGCATTCGGCACGTGGCCGGCCGGGGCCGGCAACCAGCCCGCCGACGCACGACGGCAGCCGGCGTTTCAGATCGAGCGTAAAATCATCCGGGCATTGCAAGCCGCGTTCGGGCGTCGGCTGGGCGGGGACGACCTGCGCCGGCGCCGCCACTGCCACCTGCCCCGCATCCGGCAGGGCAGCGCACGGCGACGACGTGTCGATGGTGGTGATCGCGGGCGACGCGGCGGCGGGCTTCGGCGCCCGCACCGGCTGGGCCAGCGAGGTCGCCGGCAGGAGGATCAGGCCGAGCAGAAGGGAACCGCGCATGAACGCATTGCCCATACGCAGCCCCTGCCGGTCAACTATGCCTGCCACGTGCGCCGGTCAGGCGTTGGCGAAATTCCGGCCGGCGAAATCCCAGTTCATGTGGCTTTCGACCAGCGCCTTCACATGATCGGGTCGGCGGTTCTGGTAATCGAGATAATAGGCATGTTCCCAGACATCGACGGTAAGCAGCGGCACCTGGCCGTGGACGAAGGGCACATCGGCATCTTCGGTGCTCACCGCCTTCAGCTTGCCGTTCTCGACGACCAGCCAGCCCCAGCCGGTGCCGAACTGCGCAATGCTCGCTTCGGCAAGCGCTGTCTTGCAGGCGTCGAGGCTACCGAAATCGCGGTCGATCGCTGCCGCCAGATCACCGGTCGGTGCCTGACGTTCGGCGGACAAACTGTTCCAGTAGAAATTGTGGTTCCACGCTTGCGCCGCATTGTTGAAGATCTTGCGCTGGCCGGCGTCGGTCGCCGTCGCGACGATAATTTCTTCCAGCGTGCGGTCGGCCATCGGCGTGTCGCCGACCAGCTTCATCAGCGTGTCGAAATAGCCCTGGTGGTGCTTGCCATAATGGAACGCCAGCGTGTTTGCCGACACGACGGGCTCCAGAGCCGTGTCGGCGAACGGCAGCGGCGGCTGGGCGAGGGGGGAACGGCCGATCCGATCGGCATTGATGGCGGTGGGCAAGGTTCGGTCTCCGGATACGATGTTCTGTGAACCCGGGTGCCGATGGCGCGGTTCCACGCGCGCCAGCGTGTCGCAGTGCGATCAGTGCAGCTTCAGCTTCGGCCGGACCACCTGGTTGACGTGCCCGACAAGCACCAGGCTGATGCCCTTCACCCAGCCATGAATGGCAAGCAGGTGCATCCGATATAGCGAGGTGTAGATCAACCGTGCCAGCCGGCCTTCAATTGCCATGCGGCCGCCGACGAGATTGCCCATCAGGCTGCCGACGGTCGAATAGCGTGCCAGGCTGACGAGGCTGCCCTTGTCGCGATAGATGAAGGGCTTCAACGGCTTGCCGTCGATCAGCGCGCGGATGTTGCGATACGCCGCATCGGCCATCTGGTGCGCCGCCTGGGCGCGCGGCGGGATTGGCCGCGTCTCGCCTTCGGGCACATAATGGGCGCAATCGCCGATGGCGAAAATGCGATCGTCGCGGCTGGTCTGCATCGTCGGCCGCACCACCAGCGTGTTGCCGCGCGTGGTTTCCAGACCGGCAATGTCCTTGAGCAGATCGGCACCCTTCACGCCGGCGGCCCAGACCATCAGGTCCGACGGGATGATCTCGCCGTTCTTGGTGTGGATGGCATCGGCGGTGACGGCGGTTACCGGCGTTGCGGTCAGCACGCGCACGCCGAGGTTCTCGAGCTCCGCCGTTGCTGCTGCGGCAAGCTTGTCGGGCAGTGCCGGCAGGATGCGCGGGCCGGCCTCGATCAGCGTGACCTGCAGCCGCTTGCCGTCAAAAACCTCCAGCCCGTAATAGCCGAGCGCGTCTGCAGCCGAATAGAGTTCGGCGGCCAGTTCCACCCCCGTTGCGCCGCCGCCGACGATGGCGACCCGCGCATAGGCATCGGCATGGGGATCGACGCTCAACTGCCGCGAAACGCGCAGGCACTGGTTGAGCAGCTTGCGGCGAAAGCGGTCGGCCTCGCGCCGGCTGTCGAGTGCCAGGCAATTTTCGCGCACGCCGGGCGTGCCGAAATCGTTGGAAACGCTGCCGATCGCCAGAACGAGATAATCGTAGCGGATGCGATGGCGGGCAACGACCTCGCTGCCATCCTCGTCGAGGATCGGCGCGACGACGATCTGCCGCGCCTCGCGATCGATCGATTCGAGCGCACCGTCGAAATAACGATAGCCCCAGCGAAAGGCATGGCCACGGTAGCCGACCTCATCGAGGTTCGCGTCGAGGCTGCCGGCGGCGACCTCGTGCAGCAGCGGCTTCCAGATATGGCTGGAATTTCGATCGACGAGAATGATGTCATATTCGGAACGGCCGAAATGCGCGCCGAGCCGGGTGACAAGCTCGAGCCCGCCCGCCCCGCCGCCGACGACGACGATCTGGGTTTTCTTGCCGTCTGGTCGCCGCCCGGGCATTGTCTCATCCTTGTTGCACTGCACCCATAGCCGGCAATCGGCGCCAGCCCAAGGGCGCCGGCGCCGCGCTTGTGGGCAAGGACGCTGGCGGCGTGACGACGACGATCGATGCGTTGACCCAGAAGTGCGCCGGCGGTTCAGGCTCCGCAGAACGACTGCCAAAGCCTAGCCCCTCTGCCCACCCTCGGCTACAGCGCGGACATGAGCCCGAGCCCTGCCGAAATCACCCCCGCCATCGTCGCCGACCATGGCCTCAGTCCCGAGGAGTATGGCCGGATCGTCGCAGCAATGGGGCGAGTGCCGAACCTGCTCGAACTCGGCATTTTCTCGGTGATGTGGTCGGAACATTGTTCCTACAAATCGTCGCGCATCCACCTCGCCAAGCTGCCGACGTCAGCGCCCTGGGTGATCTGCGGTCCCGGCGAAAATGCCGGCGTCATCGATATCGGCGACGGCCCTGATGGAACGAAATATGCCGCGATCTTCAAGATGGAAAGCCACAACCACCCAAGCTTCATCGAGCCTTATCAGGGTGCGGCAACCGGCGTCGGCGGCATCCTGCGCGATGTCTTCACCATGGGAGCGCGGCCGATCGCCAACATGAACGCGCTGCGCTTCGGCGAGATCGACGCGCCGCGGATGCGCCATCTGATCAAGGGCGTCGTCGCCGGCATCGGCGGCTATGGCAATTGCGTCGGCGTGCCGACGGTGGGCGGCGAAACCAATTTCCACAAGGCCTACAATGGCAACATCATCGTCAACGCGATGACGGTGGGCATCGCGCGGGCAGACAAGATCTTCTATTCGGCCGCCGCCGGCATCGGCAATCCGGTCGTCTATGTCGGATCGAAAACCGGCCGCGACGGCATCCATGGCGCCACCATGGCATCGGCCGAATTCGACGAGAACAGCGATGAAAAGCGCCCCACCGTTCAGGTCGGTGACCCGTTCACCGAAAAGCTGCTGATCGAGGCATGCCTCGAACTGATGGCATCCGATGCCATCGTCGCCATCCAGGACATGGGCGCTGCCGGGCTGACCTCGTCATCGGTCGAGATGGCGTCGAAGGGCGGCGTCGGCATAAGGCTCGATCTCGACAAGGTGCCGTGCCGCGAGACGGCAATGCTGCCCTATGAAATGATGCTTTCCGAAAGCCAGGAACGCATGCTGATGGTGCTGAAGCCGGGGCGCGAAGCCTTTGCCGAAAGCATCTTCCGCAAATGGGAACTGGATTTCGCGGTGATCGGCGAGGTTGTCGCCGGCGACAGGCTGACGATGACGTTCCATGGCGAGATCGTCGGCGAAATCCCGCTCGGCCCGCTGGCCGACGAAGCGCCGAAATATGACCGGCCGTCAGTGCCCACGCCCGCGCGCGAACCGCTCGCCGACGTGCCGGAATCGACCGATATCGCTGCCGACCTGCTGAAATTGCTGGCGTCGCCCGACCTGTGCTCGAAGCGCTGGATCTGGGAACAGTACGACCACATGGTCGGCGCCGACACGCTGCAGCGGCCGGGCGGCGACGCTGCGGTGGTGCGCGTGCATGGCACGGGCAAGGCGCTGGCGATCACCACCGATTGCTGCCCACGCTATTGTTTCGCCGACCCGTTCGAGGGCGGCAAGCAGGCGGTGGCCGAAAGCTGGCGCAACCTCGTTGCGGTCGGCGCCAAGCCGCTCGCCATCACCAACTGCCTCAACTTCGCGTCCCCGCAGAACCCGGTGATCATGGGCCAGTTGATCGGCTGCATCGAGGGCATGGCCGAGGCTTGCCGCGCGCTCGATTACCCGGTCGTTTCGGGCAATGTCAGCCTGTACAACGAAAGCCGCGCGACCGGCGGCGGCAACGCCATCCTGCCCACCCCGGCGATCGGCGGCGTCGGGCTGATCGCGGACTACAGCCGGCAGATGACGATGGGGTTCAAGGCGGCCGGCGAGGAACTCTGGCTGATCGGCGCAGCGGAGCCGCATCTCGGCCAGTCGCTGTGGTTGCGGGAATGCCATTTCCGGGAAGACGGGCCGCCGCCGCCCGTCGATCTTTCCGCCGAACGCGCCGTCGGCGAATTCGTCGCGACGATGATCGCCGATGGCGTGGTGTCGTCGGTGCACGACGTTTCGGATGGCGGCGTGCTGGTTGCCGTGGCAACGATGGCACTTGCCGGCGGGATCGGCGCCGGCATCGAATTGCCGCTGGACGCCGGTGCGGCGTTCGGGGAGGGCCAGGGTCGCTATCTGGTCACCCTGCGGCCGGGTGTTCGCCTGTCCGCCGCGCCGGTGCCGGCGTTGCGCATCGGCAGTACGGGGGGCGATAGCCTGCAGATCGCCGGGCAGATCGTGCCGCTTGCCGACTTGCGAGCCGCGCATGAAGGGTCGCTGCCGCGGCTGCTGGCGGGTGGGGTCTGAAGGTGTCACGCCGGGCTCGATGCGGAGCCGGGCCGAGGTTCGAAACCGGATCGCACGCGGGGCGGACCCCGGGTGCGCCAACCCTTCCTAAAGCTTCGGCGTCGCCCGCAGGATGATCATCGCCGCCACCGCCAGCAGCAGGATCGCCGAGGCTTCGAAGACGATGTTCTGCGGCGCCATTTCCTTGCCCTGCAGCACGATCAGCCGCGCCAGAGCGGTGATGGCGATGAAGATCGGATAGACGAAGGGCGACCCCGTGCTCGTGTAAAATACGGCAATCATCGCAATCACTTCGGTGTAGAGGAACATCAGCAGGATATCGGCAAGGTTGACCGATTGTGCCTGCCAGACACGGCCAAGCTCGACCCCCACCGCTCCCAGCGTCATCACGGCGATGACGACAAGCAGCAGCCGCTCCAACCGGCGAAAGCCGGCAAGTGCAACGGCTTTTTCACCCGAAGACATTCCGGAAGGTTCGGCGACATTCCGCGCCGGCGGTTCGTTGTTGTTCATGACCGCGCACATAGCATTGCAGCCGCTCGCCGCAGCGCGATTTCTTCACAACCGATCATTTCGTTGCCAGTCTTGATCGCGTCCGGTTTCGGCGCCATTTCAATTGTGGCGGCCGATGCCGCCGGAGTGCAGGCACGCCCATGGCCACAGGTTTCGAAGCTTTCGACAAAACCGCTGCCGTCAATGCCGTCCGGCGGTTGGGCGGGCGCGACGCGGCGGCTACCCGGGCGCGCCTCGCCATGCTCGAACGCGTGCTGGAACGCGCCTTCATCATTCCGGGGCTCAACCGGCCGATCGGGCTCGATGCGATCGTCGGTTTCGTACCGATCGGCGGCGACGTGATCGCCGGGTTGATCGGCACCTATCTGGTATGGGAAGCGCGCAACCTCGGGCTGCCGCGCTGGCAGTTGATCCGCATGATGGCCAATGTCGGGATCGATACGACGCTTGGTGCCGTTCCGCTGGTGGGCGATGTCTTCGATTTCCTGTTCCGATCGAATTCGAAGAACCTGCGCATCATCAAGCGACATCTCGACAAGCACCATCCGGAGATGGTGCCTGTCACCGCCTGAGCAGCGGCCGCCGCCAGCACCATGGCTGCCGGCGGCCCGTCAGCCGACACGCGGCACATCAGCCGATCAGCAGGTGACCATCCGGCGCTGGCGCCGCTGCATGGCGCCGGTCGCGCCGAAGCCCGGGATCAGCATCGCCCAGCTGGCCGGTTCCGGAACCGCGCCCGAAATGCCGGCAAAGCCCGAACTGCCGAAATCATCGCGGCCGCTGTCGAGATCGCCGCTGCCGCGACAGTCCTGCGACACCCGATTGCCATCGAGGGTGACACTGCCGCCAAGCGCGATGGCGCGCCCGCACAGGATGCCGGCCCCGGTGTTGAGGAGGATGGAGGTTGCGGCGATGATGTTGCCGGCAAAGCGCGACCCGGTGCCCAGCGTGGCCGAACCGCCGATATTCCAGAACACCCCGCTGGCATTGTCGCCGCCCAGCACGAGCACATTCGACTCGCTGGCCGTCGTGAGTGCGCTGCCGACCTGGAACACGAAGGCCGAATTGCTGGCACCGGTGAAATTCAGCGTCAGCGTGCCGGTCAGCATCGCGGTGCTGCCGAACCGGTACACTCCGGGCGTCAGCACGAGCCCGCCGAGATCCTGGCCGGTCAGGTCGACGGCGAACGGCAAAGCCGCAAGCGCTGCCGCCGCAAGCGCTGCATCGGTGGCCGCCAGTGCTGCCGCTGCATTGGTCTGGTGCAGATCGCCGGCAAGCGTGAGGGTTTCAAGACCGGTGATCGCGGTTCCCGGGCTGACGCCGAGATCGCCGAAGATTCGCGTGATGCCGGTGTCGGTGACAGTTGTCGCGCCGAAAACGGCGAAATCGCTCGCCGAACCAAGCCGACCCGCGGCGGCTGCCGGCGCGGCGGCTGCGAATAACGATGTCAGGCAAATTGTACTACAGGACAGGATTCATTTCGTAAGCGCTACGTTTTTTGGTCTCGCTACCATGAATGCCTCCTTATAGGTCACGACCTGCATCAGTTCTGTTGCAACCAGTAACTCCCCGCTATGAATCAGTAGGAATCCATTGTTTCCCGGAGTCGATAGTCAATTTATCCGATTTGGCTCAAAATTGCGCAACATACATTTCCTAATTACTTACGCGACTCGCCGTTGCGGCCCCGGACAGGGAATCTGCGGCGGCGGCGCAAGACGCCGCGTAGAGGCCGGCAGCAAGCCGCGGGACGGTAGCGATGCTGCTATTCAGCAGGATGGCAGCGATGCTGCCGGGCGTCGATTTCGCCGGCCGGGTCAGGCGCCGGCGGCGAAATCCAGGCCGATATCGGCCGCCGGCGCGCTCTGCGTGATGCGCCCGACACTGATGTAGGTGACGCCGGTTTCTGCGATGGCGCGGATGGTCTGCAGATTGACACCGCCCGATGCTTCGGCCGGTACGCGGCCAGCGATCCGCGCGATGGCGTCGCGCAGCAACGGCGGTGCCATGTTGTCGAGCAGCAACCGGTCGGCCCCGGCGGCGAGTGCCGGCTCGATCTGGTCGATACGATCGACTTCGACGACCACATTGACCAATCCTGCTGCCTTGGCAGCGCGCACCGCCGGTTCGACTCCGCCAGCGACGGCGATATGGTTGTCCTTGATCATCACGCCATCGTCGAGGCGCATCCGGTGGTTGGTCGCCCCGCCCATGCGGGTCGCGTATTTTTCCAGCGCTCGCAGCCCCGGCAGTGTCTTGCGCGTGTCGAGCAATATGACGCCGGTGCCGGCGATCGCATCGACATAGGCCCGGGTCAGCGTCGCGATGCCGGTCAAATGCTGGACGGTATTGAGCGCCGATCGTTCGGCGGTGAGCAGCGCGCGAGCGTTGCCGCTGATCCGCATCAGAACGGTGCCGGCTGCAACGCTGGCGCCTTCATCGACCAGGCTTTCGATGCGGCAATCGGGATCGAGCGCCCGAAAGAACGCCGCCGCGATCGGCAGGCCGGCGATGGTCGCGGCGTCACGGCTGTCCATCACCGCCGTCAGCACCGCATCGACCGGAATCACCGCGGCGGAGGTGCGGTCGCCGCCTGTCCCCATGTCCTCGGCAAGTGTAGCGGTAACAAAGGCGGCGAGGCTGAAATCAGGGGTCATTTCTGGCGACAATCGGCGATGGCGGCCCGCGCCGCTTCGCGTGCCCGCTCGGCAGCAGCAGGCGCCTCGGCCGGGCTGAGCCCGTGTTCGGCGAGCAATGCCGCCTTGGGCGCGATGCGTTCCGCCGACGGCCGCGACGTCACTGCTTTCATGCCGAGGAAGTAGCGACCTTCAGCCGTCACCTGCAGCCGGTCGGCGGCGCAAGCGCACACCGCGGCCGTGTTCGCCTGGCCACAGCGCGACTGAAAGATGCCGCTATTGTCGAAAGCGGCTCCCGAGGCGGCGGCAGCGACCAGCAGGGCAATCAGCATGCTCAATCCCCCCGCACCGGCACCGCGGACACCGCGCCGGCCATTTCCAGCATCCGGTCGAGCGACACCTTGGCGCGGATCCGTACGTCCTCCGGCACTTCGATCTGCGGCCGCAGGTCGCGCAGCGCCAGGTACAGCTTTTCCATCGTATTCAGCGCCATGAACGGGCACATGTTGCAGCCGCAATTGCCGTCGGCACCCGGCGCGCCGATGAAGGTCTTGTGCGGCGCCGCCAGCTGCATCTGGTGGATGATGTTGGGCTCGGTCGCCACGATCACCACCGGTTCGGGGCTGTTCAGCGCGTAGTTCAGGATGCCCGAAGTGGCGCCGACATAATGCGCCAGGTCGAGGATCGCCGCCGGGCATTCGGGGTGCGCCAGCACCGGCGCCGCCGGGTGCTGCGCCTTCAACTTCAGCAACTCCGTCACCGAAAAGCGTTCGTGGACGATGCAGGTGCCGTCCCACAACAGCATGTCGCGCCCGGTCTTGCGGTTGAGCCAGGCGCCGAGATGCTTGTCTGGTGCGAACAGGATTTTCTGGTCGGCCGGCAACTGGTTGATGATCTTTTCCGCCGACGACGAGGTGACGATGATGTCGCTCTCCGCCTTCACCGCTGCCGAACAATTGATGTAGGTCAGGCTGATGTGATCGGGATGCGCGCGGCGAAAACGGGCGAACTCCTCCGGTGGGCACGAATCCTCCAGGCTGCATCCCGCTTTCAGGTCGGGCAGCACCACCGTCTTTTGCGGGCTGAGGATCTTTGCGACTTCGGCCATGAACTTGACACCGCAAAAGGCGATCACTTCGGCGTCGGTCGCTGCCGCCTTGCGCGACAGGTCGAGGCTGTCACCGACGAAATCGGCGATGTCCTGGATTGCCGGCTCCTGGTAATAATGCGCCAGGATCACGGCGTTGCGCTCCCGCCGCAGCCGGTCGATCTCGGCCTTCAGGTCGAGGGCGGGAATTCCCAGGCCCCCCAGCGGGTTCAAGCGAGCGTCCATAAATCCCCACATCCCTATGTTTGTTCAGGGCTTCAACGTCACCACGACGCGCGCTTCGGCAAAACCGGCAGCGCGCAGCGGCAGCAGGAAGGTGCGCTCCACCGCCTTGATCCCGGCGTCGCGCGCCATGCCGGTCAGCGCCGGTGCGCGCGCCTGGGTCAGCAGCGCCTCGTTGACCACGGCACGGTTGGCGGCATCCAGCTGGGCTTCGGCATCGGTCAGCGCGAACAGCAGCGATCCGGCGCGCAATTCGCGAGTCGCGGCGATTTCGACCTCCGGCCCGGCCAGCGCCGGCGCCGGAGCCGAAACACGCAGCGTCTGCGTCGCCGGCACCCAGCTGACATCGTCGAAGGCGATACCGTTCCAGTCGATCTCGTAGCGCACCGTGCCCGGCACGATCAGCGTCTTGGTGCCGGAAAGCAGCCCCAGCCGGGTCTGTTCCGATGTGATCACGGCGGTGAAACGCGCTGCCAGAACGGTCAGCCTCGCTTCCTCGCGCACTGCGCGCAGCGACGCCTGGGCGACGGTGGCACCATTGGGGCCGGGGCGAAGCCAATGCGACAGCCGATCGCCGGTCAGCAAGACGCCCGCTGCGCCGATCAGCAACCCGATCAGCAGCGGCAGCAACCAACGCTTCACGCCAGCCTCCAGGCGTCGCCCGCCGGTGCCACCTGCCCGCGGCGCTGCAGGTCGACAAGATGGGCCAGCACCGATCGCCCGGCGGCCGGGTGCAATCGCCTGTCGACCATCGCGTACATCACGCCGACCATGTCGGGGATCGCCCGATGACCTTCGCCGAGCAGCTTGAGGATCTGGTTTTCGCGCTGGCGGCGGTGAGTGATCAGGCCGCGCACCAGCCGTTGCGGCTCCCGGATCGCTTCACCATGAGTAGGGTGATACACGTCGTCGTCGCGATCGAGCAGCTTCTGCAGGCTGGCGATGTAGTCGCCCATGTCGCCATCGGGCGGCGCCACGACGGTCGTCGACCAGCCCATGACATGGTCACCGGTGAAAAGCGCCTTTTCCTCGGCCAGTGCATAGCAGAGATGGTTGGACGTATGCCCCGGCGTTGCGACGGCCGTCAGTGTCCAGCCCGGGCCGGATATGCTGTCGCCCTCCGCCAGCACCTGATCGGGGGCATAGCCTGGGTCGAAGCCGGCATCGGCGCGCGGGCCGTCATCCGAAAGCACCAGCGGCGCACAGCCGACGATGCGAGCGCCGGTCGCCGCCTGCACCGCCGGTGCCGCCGGCGAATGGTCCATGTGCGTGTGGGTGACGACAATGTGAGTGATGCGTTCCCCGGCGAGCGCCGTCAGCAGCGCCGCGACATGGTCGGGATCAGCCGGGCCGGGATCGATCACAGCGACATCGCCATGGCCGACGACGAAAGTGCCGGTGCCGGTAAAGGTGAATGGCGAAGGGTTGCGCGCCAGCAGGCGTCGCACCAGCGGCGAACGCGCCGCCAGCCGGCCATAGGCAGCATTGTCGGGGTGGTCCTGCAAATCCATGGGCCCGATGTGGCATCGCCCCCGGCAAAACGGAAGGGGGTTGCCGGCCGCCGATGGCGCGGCGCCCCGCCGCTGGCGCGATGCAGTTGTCGGAAACCGGCTTTGCTCCTAACGCAATGCCCACACTGGCCCGCAACGGAACCGCCATCCGATGACCAAACCCGACGTGCGTTACGACTGCCTGATTGTCGGTGCCGGCCATGGCGGCGCGCAAACGGCGATCCAGCTTCGCCAATTGGGTTTCGGCGGCAGTATCGGCGTGATCGGCGAAGAGCCCGAGCTTCCCTACGAACGCCCGCCGCTGTCGAAGGAATTTCTCGCCGGCGAAAAGAGCTTCGACCGGTTGCTGATCCGCACCCCGGCTTTCTGGCAGGAACGTTGCGTCGATTTCCTGACCGGCCGCCGAGTCACCGCGATCGATCCGGACAGCCGCAGCGTGACCAGCAGCGATGGCGCCAGCTTCGGTTATGGCGAGCTGGTCTGGGCCGCCGGCGGTGCGCCGCGCCGGCTGCGCTGCAACGGCCATGATCTGGCCGGCGTGCATTGCATCCGCACCCGCGCCGATGTCGAAAGCCTGAAATCCGAACTTGCCGGGGCCGTCCGGGTGGTGGTTGTCGGCGGCGGCTATATCGGGCTGGAGGCAGCAGCAGTGCTGACCAAGCTCGGCAAGTCTGTCACCGTGGTCGAGGCGCTGGACCGGGTGCTGGCGCGAGTCGCCGGGCCGGAATTTTCGGCCTTCATCGAATCGGCGCACCGGGATCGCGGCGTCACCATCGTCACCGGTACTACCGTTACCACCATCACCGGCGCCGGCGGCCGCGCCGATGGCGTCACGCTTGCCGATGGCCGCCGCCTCGATGCCGATATTGTGATCGTCGGCATCGGTATCGTTCCCGAAATCGAACCGCTGATTGCCGCCGGCGCTGCCGGTGGCAATGGCGTCGACATCGACGACCATTGCCGCACCAGCCTGGCGCATGTCTGGGCGATCGGCGATTGCGCGGCGCACGAAAACGCCTTCGCCGCCGGAGCCCGCATCCGCCTTGAATCGGTACAGAATGCCAACGACATGGCAGCGACGGTGGCGAACAACCTCGCCGGGACTCCGCGCGCCTACCGGTCGGTGCCGTGGTTCTGGTCGAACCAGTTCGACCTGCGCCTGCAAACCGTCGGCCTGTCGATCGGCCACGACGCGACAGTGCTGCGCGGCGATCCGGCAAGCGGCAGCTTCGCGCTGGTCTACCTGCGTGCGGGCCGGGTGATCGCTCTGGATTGCGTCAACGCCGTCAAGGATTACGTGCAAGGCAAGGCGCTGGTCGAACACGCCATTGCCGTTCCCGCGGCGAGCCTTGCCGATACCGCCACCCCTTTGAAACACTGGCACGGCCACGGAGCCTCCGCATGACCACCCGGCTGATCCTTTCCATCATCGGCAGCGATCGTCCCGGCCTCACCGATGCGCTCGCTGCCGCCGTCCTCGCTGCCGGCGGCAACTGGCTGGAAAGCCACCTTGCCCGGCTTGGCGGCAAATATGTCGGATCGGTGCTCGTCGAGATCGCCGAGCCCGGCATCGCCGCGCTGCGCGCCGGCGTCGCCGCGGTCGATGCTATCGGGCTGAAAGTCGAAATCGTGCCGGCGGGCGATGCGGCACCAGCTCCCGACCTGCTCGCCGTCGCGCTGGTCGGCCAGGACCGGCCGGGGATCGTCCGCGAATTCGCCGCCGCGCTGGCGCCGCTCGATGTCAACATCGAAGCGCTGCGCACCTGGGTCGAGGCCGGTTCCTGGTCGGGTGCGCCGCTGTTTCGTGCCGACGCACGGCTGCGGTTGCCGGCCGGAATCGACGCGGCGGCCATTCGCAGCGCGCTGGAAGGCATTTCGGCGGAAATCATGGTGGACATGCCCGACGGCCAATAGGCCGCACCCGATTCCGGCAACGTAGGCGACACTCCTCATTTCCGGCGGTTGCCTTCCTGCCCCTGTCGAGTAGCGATAGGCAGAACATCGGGGAGTTCGGCCGTGGCGGAGAATTGGGATTACATCATCGTCGGGGCAGGATCGGCCGGCTGCGTGCTCGCCAACCGGCTTTCCGCTGATCCGCGGTCGCGCGTGCTGCTGATTGAAGCCGGCGGCAAGGACAATGCGCTGGCAATCCAGATGCCGGCCGGCCTCGTGCAGATCATCCCGCCCGAAACTGCCAGCCCCTATGACTGGGGGTTCTGGACAGTGCCGCAGGCCGAAATGGGCGGCCGCGCCATGTACTGGCCCCGCGGCCGGGCACTCGGCGGATCGTCGTCCATCAACGGCATGGTCTATATCCGCGGCCATTCGAGCGATTATGATCGCTGGGCGCAATTGGGCCTGACCGGCTGGGGCTGGGCCGATGTGCTGCCCTATTTCCGCAAGGCGGAAAACAGCGAGCGCGGCGCCGACGAATTCCATGGCACCGGCGGGCCGTTGCATACCTCGATCAAGGGCGCGCTGCCCCATGTCCTCAACGAGGTTTTCATCAAGGCCTGCACCGAAGCCGGCTATCCCCGCACCAGCGATTTCAACGGGCCGCAATTCGAAGGCGCCGGAATCTACGATGCGACGATCAAGGACGGCAGCCGCTTTTCGGCCGCCAAGGCCTATCTGACGCCGGAGGTGAAGGCGCGCCCAAACCTTGAGATCCGCACCGATGTCCAAGTCGATCGCGTCACGTTCGAGAACCGCCGCGCCACCGGCATCGCCTATCGCCAGCGCGGGCGCGACCTGGTGGCGGCGGGGCGCGAAGTGATCCTTGCCGGCGGCGCGATCGGGTCGCCGCAATTGCTGATGCTGTCGGGCATCGGCCCCGCCGAACATCTGAAGGCGATGGGCATCGCCGTCGTTCACGACAGCCCCGATGTCGGCGAAAACCTGCAGGACCACCTCGACATGATCGTGCAATATGATTGCACGCAGCCGATCACGCTGAACGGCAACGCCAAATTGACCACAAAGCTGGTGGCGCTGGGCAAATGGGTGTTCGGCAAAACCGGCAATGCCGCGCACATGCCGACGCCGGCCGGCGCCTTCCTGCCCTCGCGCGAAGGCCTCGTCGCACCCGATCTGCAGATTCATTTCATGCCGGTGAAGGGCAATCCCCATGGCCGCGGCGAGCTGAGCGGCACGCACGGCTATCAGATGCACGTCTGCCAGTTGCGCCCCGAAAGCCGCGGCACCATCCGGCTGGCAGCGCCCGATCCCCTGGCACCGCCGGCGATCGATCCGCGGTATCTGTCGGCTCCCGAAGACATCGAAACGCTCTGTCGCGGTGTCGAGATTGCCCGGACAATCGGCCGGCAGCCGGCGTTCGCAGCCTATGCCAAGGCCGAAGCCTGGCCAGGACCCGGCGTTACGACCCGCGCCGATGTCATCGCAGCGATGCGGCAATGGGGGGAAACCATCTACCATCCGGTCGGCACCTGCCGGATGGGGGTCGATGACCGTGCCGTCGTCGACGGCCAGTGCCGCGTCAACGGCGTTGAAGGCCTGCGCGTCGTCGATGCTTCGGTCATGCCCTATCTCATCTCGGGCAACACCAATGCACCGACGATCATGATCGCCGAAAAGGTTGCCGACATGATCGGCGATCGCCGCACCCTCGAACGCAAGCTGGGGATCGCCGCATGACCGCCCTGCCCTTCGAAATTCCGGTCAATGCCGACGAAACGGCGTGGATTCGCGCCCGCGTGGCCGATTTCCGCTTTTTCGAAGAGCCTGAAGGCGCCGGCTGGGCCCATGGCGCCAACCGCGATTACATGCAGCGGTTGCGGCGCTATTGGCTCGACGATTACGACTGGCCGGCGGCGGTGGCGCATCTCAACCGCCTGCGCCATTTTCGCGTCGATTTGGGGGATGGCTATCGCCTCCACGCCATTCACCAGCGCTCGTCGCGGCCCGACGCACGGCCGCTGCTGATCGCCCATGGCTGGCCAGGGTCGATCCTCGAATTCGATGCGATCATCGAGCGGCTGGTCGAACCCGAGGACGCCTCGCAGCCGGCGTTCCATGTCGTGGCGCCGTCGCTGCCGGGCTATGCCTGGTCCGACCGGCCAAAGCAGCCGATCGGGCCGCGCGGCGTGGCACGGCTCTATGACGCATTGATGCCGGCGCTTGGTTACGATCGATACCTCTACCAGGGCGGCGACTGGGGGTGCGTCATCGGCGGCTGGATCGGGCTCGATAGCGGCAAGGTGGAGGCGATCCACCTCAATGGCTTCGGGTTGCGGCCGGCCGACATGAGCCCGTCGACACCGGAGCAGGGCAACTGGCTGCAAAAGGCCGTCGCTACCCGGGATCGCGAGACTGCCTATCTGCAATTGCAGGGGACCAAGCCGCAAAGCCTCGGCTTCGCGATGATGGATTCGCCGATGGGGGTCGCCGCCTGGTTCGCCGAAAAATTCGTCGGCTGGTCGGACGAGAACCCGCAAGGGCTCGCCGATCCGCCGTACAGCTTCGACACGATGCTGACCAACATCATGATCTACCTGACGACGCGCAGCTTCCTGACCGCCACGTGGATTTACCGCGGCATGTTCCTTGAAGGCGGCTTTTCGATGCCGGCCGGCGCGCGCATCGAAAAGCCGGTCGGCGTCGCGGCTTTCCCCAAGGATCTGCTCGCCTTCCCGCCGCGCGAGATGGTCGAACGCGGCTACAATGTCGTTCACTGGACCGACATGCCGCGCGGCGGCCATTTCGCCAGCCTCGAAGAACCGGAGCTCTTCCTTGCCGATCTGCGGAAGTTTGCCGCCGGCCTGTGACGGCAACGATTCCAGCGGCCCCGGAATGGCGGGTGGAACCGGGCCTCCTGACGTATCCGGCCGCGCTTACTGCGATGACGGCGCGAGCAGAGGCCATTCGCGCCGGCACGGCGGCGGAACTGGTCTGGCTTGTCGAACACCCGCCGCTCTACACCGCCGGCACCAGCGCCGTGCGCGCCGACCTGCTCGATCCCGATCGCTTTCCGGTGTTCGAGGCCGGCCGCGGCGGTCGCTATACCTATCACGGGCCGGGCCAGCGCACGGTCTATGTCATGCTCGATCTGGCGGCGCGGAACCGCGACGTCCGGCGCTTCGTCGCCGGTCTCGAAGCCTGGGTCATCGCCACGCTCGGCGATTTCGGCGTCGCGAGTCGCTTGATCGACGGCAAGATCGGCGTGTGGACCGACACGCCCGCCGGCCCGGCAAAGATCGCCGCGATCGGTGTCCGGCTGCGGCGCTGGGTCAGCTTCCACGGCCTTGCTGTCAACGTCGCACCGGCGCTGGATCATTTCGACGGCATCGTGCCTTGCGGCCTGTCCGAACCGGTCACCAGCCTTTCGGCGCTCGGCGTTGCTGTGGACATGCCGGCCTTCGATCGGGCGCTGCGCCAGCGCCTGCCCGCTTTCCTCGAAAGCCTCGCCGCGCCGGCGAGAACTGATTTAATCCCATTGTCACATGGCCCTTGAGGGGCCGGCGTTTTCTGCTAATGTCCACCACGGTTGGGGGATAAGGATTTACCGACCCAACTTGTCCTGGGTCCAGGAATCTCAACAGGAGTTTGAAAATGGCTGACATCGTCTCGAAGCTGAAGACCGCCACCCTCATCGCTGGCGCTGCCCTGTTCGTCGTCGCTTGCGGCGAGAAGAAGGCCGAAACCACCACCACCGAAACCACGACGACCACCGAAGCTGCTGCTCCGGCCGCCGATCCGATGGCCGCTCCGGCCGCCGACGCTCCGGCTGCTGACGCCATGGCCCCGGCCGCTGGCGCTGCCGACGCTGCTGCTCCGGCCGCCGACGCCATGGCCGCTCCGGCTGCCGACGCGATGGCCGAAGAGAAGAAGTAATCTCGACTTCTGCTTGTCATGAGTTAGGAAAGGGCCGCCGCAAGGCGGCCTTTTTTTTGGTTGGGGAAGGATGAATCCATGAGTCTCGAACAGATCACCGAACAGATGCAGGGCCGGATCGGTGCCGGCGGCAGTTTCAAAAAGTCGGTCAAATTCGATTTCGGCAGCGATGGCCTGGTTCGCATCGATGACAAGGTCTCGCCGGCGATTGTCGACAACAGCGACGCGCCGACCGACTGCACCGTGAAGGTCGCCATGGCCGATTTCATGGAAATCGCCACGGGCAAGCAGAACGCCCAGATGGCGTTCATGATGGGCAAGCTGAAGGTCGAAGGCGACATGTCGGTTGCCATGCAGCTCGGCAGCATCCTTGGCTGACCCTGCATTGCGCGGTCACGCCGATCGCGCCGGATACAGCGCTTCAGGGGTGGCGGACCGGTCATGGCAAGGCTATGCCAAGGCCATGCCGGTCCCCCGTTCCCTGCAGAGTTGTTCGATGTTGCGTTTTTTGATCGTTACCGTCGCAATCGTCGCGATCACGCCCGTTCTCCCGGCCACGCCGGCGATCGCAGCCGTGAAAAAGGTCGTGAAGAAGAAAACAACGACCCGGCCGGCTGCTGCCAAGCCGGCGCCTGTCGCCGCGGTCGCGGCGCCGCTGAAGCTCCCTGGCGGCTTCATGGTTCCCAAGGCAGTCATCCTGCGGGCGCCGACGCCGGCCGAAACCGAAGCCAACGCGATCTGGAACGTGCGTGCCGCGCTGAACGTCGCTGCACTGCAGTGCCAATTTTCGCGCTTCCTGCGCACCGTGAACAATTACAACGACATGCTGAAGCATCACGGCGATGAGCTGACGACGGCACAGGCGGCCATGCTCGGCCATTTCCGGCGCCAGGCCAAGGCCCGCGGCCCGGCCAGCATGGACCAGTACACGACCCGCACCTACAACAGCTACTCGACGCTCGACGCCCAATATCGCTTCTGTGACGTCGCCGGCTGGGTTGGTCGGCGCGTGCTGGCGCTGCCCAAGGGGCAGATGCGCCGGACTGCCCAGACAGAGGCCGCCGAATTGCGCGCATCACTCGCCTATCAGGCGCTGTCGCCCGGTCTTGCTGTCCTGCCGCTGGCGCTTCTCGACCTGCCGCCGCTCGCTGCCGAGGATGGTGTCGCCGGCTTGCAGCCCTGACGACACACCGACACCAGTCGCACATCAACCGCCGGAAAAGACTTCACCAAGCGCTTTGGTGAAATTCCCGTAGGCGTGACTGCCGGCGCCCTTGTTCCAAAATGCCAGGGTCTGGCTTCCACACCGATCGCCTCGCTACGAGCCCGTCCCCAGCAATCCAGCCCATGAAAAAGGGCCGCGTCCCGAAGGACGCGGCCCTGATTTCAACACCGTGGAGGTGATTACTGCGGCGCGCAGTTGGTCTGCGGTGCAGCCGGAGCACCGCTGAAGGTGATTTCCACCCGGCGGTTCTGCGGTTCGCGAACACCATCGGCCGTATCGACGAGCGGACGAGCTTCACCGAACGCTTCCGTGGCGATGGCGCTATCGGGCACACCCTTGGTGGCGAGATAAGCCTTCACGGCGTCGGCGCGGCGCTGCGACAAGGCGACGTTGTAATCGTCCTTGCCCGACTTGTCGGCGTGGCCGGCAAGCTGAACGCTGGTCTGGCCGGTCGCGGCGAACTGTTCGGCAGCGCGATCGAGGATGGAAGCGGCTTCGGCAGTGATGGCCGAACGATCCCAATCGAAGAACACCAGGAACGGACCCGGGGTCACAGCGGCGGGCGGGCACGGCGGCAGCGGCGCCGGGGCCGGCGGCGCGGGCGGGGGAGCCGGCGGCGGCGGCGGCGGAGCCGGTTCGGCCGTGAAGAAGTTGTAGGTCAGGGTCGCCAGCAGGCTGTGGCTGCGATAGCGGCTGGTGGTTTCGACGCCGTTGGTGGTGAAGGTGCCGACGTTGGAAACGTTGAAGAAGCGGTACTTGATGCCGAGATCGATGTGATCCGAGACCGGCTTGTAGATGCCGGCGAGCAGCTGGTATGCGAAGTTGGTGTCGCTGTCGTTAAGCCAGGCAGCGCCCGTACCGACAAATCGGTTGTTGCTGTACTGGACGCGAGCGATACCGGCACCGGCACCGATGTAGGCGCCGACGTCACGATCCTTGCCGCCGAAATCGAACAGGGCATTGGCCATGAACGAAAGGGCGCGCGCGTTGCCGCTGGCATTGGTGAAATTGATGATTGCCGGAATGCCGACGCCCGAACCAAGGTTCACGGCCGGAACCGACTGTTCGACGATGATGCGGTCGACACTGTTCTGCTTGTAGGCGACTTCGAATTCGGTACGCAGCAGCCCGAAGTCGTATCCGACCACGCCGCCGACATCGAAACCGATGTTGTAGCGCTGACGGAGGCCGTTATCGACGATCGTGGTGGTGCCGGGGCGGCGCAGATCGAACAGGCTGTTCTGCACCAGATTCGGTCCGATTTCGGCGCCGATGTACCAAGAATCGTCCCGTGCCAGCGCTGGTGTAGCGAGCGCGGTCGAAGCAAGCGCCATCGCCATAGCGAGGTTCCGCATCGTCATGCCTTTTCAACTCCGTTTCTGTATCCAACCATTAAACTCCTAACGCAGGGAAAGCGGCGCGTGCAAGCATCGAATGCTGCAGTTTGTGGCGTGCGAGCAACAGTTGCTGGAGGAAAGGGACGGAACCGAACGCAATCGGCGCTACAGGGTGATCCCCTGCCGGGTGAGTGCGAGCAGCAAGGCATTGAGCGCGCTACGACATTCATTGTCGATCAGGGCACCCCCCGACGGACCCGCAACGGTTTCCGGAGGCGCCCCCAGAACCTCGCGAGCGCCGATCCGCAGCGATGCGACCGGCCAACCCGAAGCGACCGCCGGCACGCCGAGAACAACGAAGGCGGCTTCGTCGGCGACATAGGCCACCGTCCCGGTTCGGGGCACAAAGAAAGTCCAGCCAAAGCCATCGTGTGCGGCGATCCGGCCGTCCCGGCCCTGCCATTCGCCGGTCGCGCCGGCTGCGACCAGCCACGCCGATCCGGGCGCCGGCGCCGATGGCGGCATCGCCAGGACGCGGCTTTCGACGACCGGGTGCAACAGCCGATCGATCGCCAGCAATGCCTCGTTGTGGGTGACTTCCTTCTGCGCCTGGCCGGCGGCCAGAAGCGGCAGGGCAAAGCGGCGGGTCTCGGGCATCATGAACCTCCCAGATCAATTTCCGCGAACACCGATGCGCCGGGTCCGACGGCATCGCTCAACTGTGCCACGCCGATCCTGACGTGTTCGCCGCCGCCGTCCGCAATGCGATCGGCCGCCGAATAGACAAAGCCCGGCCCGGTGGTTTCGATGCTGCGCACTTCTCGGCCGTTCAATTCCACCGTGACGCGATAGGCATCGCGTGCTTCGCCCAGCGGCGCATCGACGAAATCGATCCACGCAAAGCCGGTCCGGCTGCGACGAACCCAGTCGGCGCGGATATCGCCACCGCTGGAATCGACGCGGAGCTGCGTCGGCGCCAGCGGCAGCAGCGCCCGGCCAGCGACCATCGTCGCGATTGCCGGGGTGTCGGCGCCGTCCCCCGGGCCTTCGGCGCGAACCAGCCAGGTCGATCCCAGCGCCTCGATCCCCGGATCGACCGGCAACAAATTGGCCGAATCGAGCAGCACGAAAGGCTCGCCGACACGGTGGCCGTCCACGGCGGCTTCGCTGCCGCGCCGGCCGCGCAGCAGTTGCGACAACCGGAAGCGCCCCGGCGCCAGTGCCTCGGCGCGGGCGAAGTGGATGATTTCATCGCCGATCGCGGCAAGGTTGGCGCCGGCGAGCACGACTTCGATGGGTCGATCCTCCAGCCACATCGTATCGGCGAGCAGTTCCACTTCCACCGCGGCAAAGCGGTCCCAACCCGCGGTATCGCCGGGCGGAAGCATTGTCAGGGTCGTGCCGATCGTCGCCGGCGACGCCCGCCCCGCGACAACGAAGCTGGCGCCGCCGTCGCCGCTGACGGCGATCGCTGCGCCGCGCCACGCCGGAACCGATCCGGCCGCGGCAATCAGCAAGCGCGGGCCTGCCACCGCTTCGCCGGGCAGCAACGGCAGATCGAGCAGCACCAGCCGCGTCGGCCCGGGCGGTCCATCGTCGAAACGCGCCGGGCGGCCACCGTCACTCAGCGGCGGCGCCGTCGGTCCCGCCACGGTTCCGGTCCGTTCGAGATCGAGCGACACCAGGAACGCCTCGAAGCGTTGGGCAACGACCCGCCACACCGTCGCATCGTCGCGCAGCCGAACCAGGCTGCCGGCAGTCTTGTCGAGGTGGCGCCACGGCAAGCGAATGGTCGCGGTGACGCGCGCTGCCTCCTGCCGCGCCAGCACCGCTGCCGCCAATGCCTTTGCCGCCGCCGGTTCCAGTGTCGCGGCGATGGCGCGTTGCAGGATCGGGCCGCTGCCGATGCCGGCACCGCTGCGGCGCACCCGCTGCAGTCCGATCTGATAATCGCGGCTGCTGTCGTAAAAGCCCAGCTCGACGCCGCTGGCGACGCCGGCATAGCGGTCCCGGCGCCGTTCGGAACGCGGCCGCGCACCGGGCAGATGGGCATCGCCATCGGCCGGGTCGATCGCCACCGCATCGCCGCCGGCGCCGCGAAGCAGCAATGGCGGCGCGCCACCGACGGCGGCGCCTGCGATCTCGATCAGGGGAGCGATGCTTTCGGCGATGCTGCCGGCGCGATTGGCAGCGTGTCCACCAAGCCGCGGGAACACGCCGGTCGCCACCAGACCGGCGTCGCCGGCAAGCTGCACCGCGACCGCGCCGGCACCGACGTCGTCGCCCGCATCCGCAATGATTTCGAACAACAAGCCCGGGACGCGGTTGCCGTAATCGGCGAGCGGCATGTCTTCGAACACGGCATAGGCAAGCCCGCGATAGGCAGGTGTGCCGTCGCTGCCTTCGGCTGCGGCGATCAACGGATCGGGTCCCTGCGTTTCGCTGCCGCGATGCAGCCGCATGGTAACCGGAGAGGCGAAGACACCGTCGGCATCGCGCAGCACGCGCCCGTCTGCCCAGATCCGGCCGATGTCGACGATAGCCCGGCCGCTCAGCCCCACCGCGAAGGAGGCTGAATAGCTGGCGCCTGAAGCGCGCGACGATCCCTTGCCGCCGGCGCGCGGCCGGCCTTCCTCGATACCGCTTGTCCAGATCAGATTGCCGGCGACGCGCATCCGGCCGCTGACGATCGGTATCGGCTGGCCATAGGCAGCGCTTTGCACCGTAAGATCGGCACTGGGCGCTGGTTCGCGGCCGCCGCCGCCCAATATGGCGCGATCGACGATACCGCCAAGGCCGGTGCCGAGGATGCCGCCGATCGGCCCGGCGACAAGCCGGCCGAGGCTGCCGAGAACAAGCGTCGCCATGATCGCCTAGCCTTCTGCAAGGCGCCAGGCGCCGATGATATGCCACGCCGGATCGACCGGGCCTTCGACGACCCGGCGCAGCCCGGCATGGGCATGGACGATCGCCGTGCCCGGCTCGATGCTCGTGACGATGCCGAGGTGGCGGTGGCGCGACGACGGCGCCAGCACGAGGATGTCGCCGGGCGCCGGCGGCCAGACCCGGCGGCAACCATGCGCCGCAAGGCCGTTCGCCACCGCCTCGCATTGTTCGCCGGAAAGCAAATAGGCGGGCAGGTCGACCGTTGCTCCCGCCGCTGCGGCCGCTACCGCCACGACTCCGACGCAATCGAGCCCCAGCCCCGGCACGCGGCCCTGGGGGCGAAAGCGCGTTCCGACGCAGCCCCGCGCCGCCGCGACGATGGCGGGAGCATTCGCCGTCATCACAGGCCGCCGAACCGAACCAGCATGTCGCCGCCCGGCACGTGCGGTTCGCCGCGGAAATTGGCGGCATTGTCGAAGCGGTCGCGGCAGGTGGCAAAGCGCTTGTCGCAGCCTTCCACGACTTCGACGGCGTCACCGATGGCAACGGCAATTGATGCCTCAAGCAACAGGCGGTCGCCCTCCACGCCGATGATGCGGCGGTCGATCCCGGCCGACGCGCCCTCCAGAAACCGGATGCCGCCGTCGCCGAAATCGGCAGCGACAATCCCCTCGACGGCGATCGCGCTGCCCCCGAGTGCAGCGATCCGGCCGCGCCGGCGGCGACCGCGCAACGCCACCCGGCAGCGCCGGTCGCCCAATTCGGCGCGGCATTCGGGCGAATAGGCTTCGACCGCGATCGCCTCCAGCGCCGCGATCGGCCCGCGCAGCGTCGCGGTGAAGCCGGCATCGGCGCCGCTGCCGGCGGCGATGGCGCCGATGCTGCCGCGCATCAGTTCGTGCACGCCAGCATCCGGGCGGCGCCAGTCGACCAGCGTCAGCCGCACCGCCGCGCCGTCGTAGCGGCCGGCGGCAAGATCGGCGCCGGTGATCTCGCTGCTGGTCAGCCCGCCATCGATTTCCATCGAATCGACGTCGAGGCCGATGGCGCTGACCACCGCCGAAGGCGCCATCCCCGGCGCGCTGGCGTGTTCCAGCCCACCGGCGCGCAGCGGCCGATCGTGGGTGGTGAAGCCCAGTGCGACTCCATCGGCGCGGACGATGCGCCAGCACAGCGCCAGATGGGTGAGTTCGCCGGCAAGATCGGCGCTGAGAGATGCTGCGGTTCCGGGCATCGGCTCAGCCCTCCCGCACTTCTACGAGCGGCACCGACGGCAGTTCGCCGGCACGCCAGCCGGCCAGGCTGACATCGATCCGGTCGACGGCGAAGCGCACCGGTACGTCGAAGGCGAACCCCGCAGTGACGCGAGCGCCAGCGGCCGGCGGTTCGTCGAAATCGACATGACCGCCGTCGCCGAGGCGCCAGCCGGCAAGCAGCGCAACCCCGTCCAACGCGACCGTCACACTGCCCGGCACCGGCCGGGTGATGCGGCGGTCCTGCGGGTCATCGCCATCGCCGTAGCGCTTGCGGAGTGAAAAGCGGGTGATGCGGCCATCGCCGGAGCCGAGCCATTGGTCGGTCGCTGCATGGTCGAGAGGGTCACGGAAGCGAAACCCGTGCGCCTGCCCGCGCCGCGCCCGGAAGAACGCCACCAGCGCCGCCAGATCGCCCTCGGATCGTACGCCGACGCCGGCGTCGAAATACAGCCGCGCATCGCCCCATTGGCTGTTGCGCTGTTCATGCCCCGATCCGGTGATGACCACCTGGGTCGAAAACTCCGGCCCGCCGGTGGCGCCATAGCCAAGCTCGAGCGGGAAAAGCACGTCGTGGAAGGCAGTCACGCTTTCCTCCTCCGAAATGGTGAACAGGGTGCAGCCGTCGCGGGCGATCTGCGGCCAGGCCCAGACGAAGGTCTCGGCGACACCGCGGGCGACTGCTGCATCGGCGGCGTCGACGATGCGCGGCCAATCGCCGGCGACGGCAGCGAAACCACTGAAATAATGCTGGCCCGCGATCGGATAGCCGAGCCGTTCGGCCACCGCAGCGCGGGCGCGTGCCTGGCCGCCGAAATCGCCGGTGGTAACGAAATCATAATCCTCGAGCTGCAGCACATCGAAGGCCGGCGATGCCCATTCGAGCGGCAGGTTCGCCCGGATCAGCTCCGGCGCATCGCCGCCCAGCACCTGCGGCGCATAGAACAGCAGCAGCACCTCGGCCCCCGGCGCCGCGGCGCGCACTGCATCGCGCAGCGCCAGCGTCGCCTCGCCCAGCCGGGCGCCGCACCAATCGAGCCAGTCGCGTTCCGCTGCGGTCGTCACTGCGCGAATGTCGGTGATCGCCGGCGGCGGCGTGCCACGCTCGGCCTGCCAGCGCGCTAGCGTCGCTGCATCATAGAGGCACGGGCGGTGGTCGGGCCCCACCCACCACCAGGGTTCGCCGATCTGAAAGCGCGGCGGCACGCCGGCAGTTTGCGCCAGAGCGAGGAACCCCGCCGCCACCGCCTGCAGCCACGCCGTCGCGCCGACATCGACCGGTGAAAGCAACGTCGACGGCGGCACATAGCCGGTCGCAGCACGCGCGCCGCCACTGTCGCGCTGCGCCCAGGCATCGGGGCAGAATTCGTCGAAAAGCTCGAACGACAGCGACAGGATCGGCGAAAACCCCAGTGCCCCGGCGCGCGCCAGATAATCGGCGTGCCACGCCGCCGCCGGCCCTGCCAGTTCGCCCCCCGGCGTCGCCAGATAGCGCCCCGACCCCGCATCATGCGCCAACGCGGCGAAGTGGCTCATCCCGACATAATGAACCAGGCTGCCGCGATAGCCGAGCGCGAACGCTTGTTCGATCAGCCGCTCCGGCGTCTGGTTGTAGCTGTCGTCATAGCCGCCAGCGAGGTGAACCCCGTGCGGCGGCACAAAGGCATCGCCGGCGCGCAACACCGATCCCGGCCCGTCGCAAGCGATCTCGCTCAGCACCAGCCGCCCCGTCGCCTTCGCCGGCAGCGGCGTGTCGCTGCCGTCATAGCCCGGCGGCACCAGCGAGATGAACATCCGGTCGATATCGCCCACCGGCACGACCTCGCCGCCGGCGAAGAAGCCGGCGCGCAGATCGTCGAAATCGATCCGCACCCGCGCGTCACGGCCATTGCCGCTGGCGAAATTCCACAGTCGCACATACCAGGATCGCGCCGCGCCATCGGCATCGCGGCCCTCGACGGTCAGCACCGCGCCATCGACATCGTCGAGCGGCAGCAGCGACCCGGTCGTCGCCCAACGGAACGACAGCACCACGCCGGAAAAATCGCGCGCCGTTTGATAGGCAAGCAGCGGGTGGCTCCAGCGGTCGCGGGCCTCCCAGATCAGGCCGGCCAGATCACCGCGGCGGTGGAATTCGACATCGACGGCAAGCGCATCGGCCCCGATCGTCGTCACCGCCGCCAGCATCGGCCGCGGGAAATCGACTGTCCAATAGGCAGGGTCGAAACGCTTGATCCAGCGCCGGCGCTGCTGGTCGCCGGACTCTGCCAGCCAATGTCGCACCATCGCCCTACTCCGCCCGTGCCAGCGCCTGGCGCACCGCGCGCGCCACCTGCGCTCCCGTCTGCACCATCATCGCCGGTGCCGCCTCGCGCGGCGCAGCCACGTTGACGGTGACATTGATCGGTCCGCGACCGCCCCCGCCCCGCGTCTCCACACGCCCCGCCGAAGCCGGCACGAACAATTCCGGCCCGCGTTCGCCGACAAGGAACGGCCGCCCCGGCGCCACCTGGCCGCCGATCGCCCGGCCCGGCGCGCCGAACAGCCCGGCGACGATGCCGCCAAGGCCGCCGCCGCCGCCGCCGAACAGCCCGCCCAGATCGGCGCGCAGCGCATTGGCAGCGATATCGGCGAGCGCCGTCAGCGCGACGCGGCGCAAATCCTCGAACCCGAATTTGCCGGTCACCGCGGCCCGCGCCAGCGCGCGTTCGATGCTGCCGCCGGCGCGCTCGGCACCGGCCGCCAGCGGCCCGTCGAGCTCGCGGCGGATATCGCCCAGCCCGGTCATGAACTCGCGCGTGTCGGCGCGCACGCGGATGACCAGCGTATCGAGATCGGTGTCACTCATCGGGAAATGCCTCCATCAGGCGGCTCAGCAGGCCGGCATCGGCGCTCGGCCCGCCATCATCGTCGAACCCGAGTGCCAGCCGCAGATCGGCCGGCGTCGCCGCCCAGAAATCATCGGGCCGCCAGCCCAGCCGCGCCGCGACACCCGCCGCCCGCCGCGCTGCCGCGGCAAAATCGGCCGCGCGGTGCGCCGCGGCACCGAAATCCGGCAGCTCGCTCACCGTCCGGCCAGGATCTGGCCGAGCAGCACGCGCAGGCCGGGCGTTGCTGCCGCCAGCCCGCCGGCAACCAGCGCCTCGGCGAACGCGTCGCGGCCCAGCGTGTCGGGCCAGCCGTGGCGGCAATGCCAGAACAGCGCCACCAGTTCGGCGAGCGTCAGCGCGCCGGCCGCGGCACGTTCGACCAGCCCGAACAACGGCCCCAGTTCCTGTTCGGCTGCCACAAGACCGGCAAAGTTCGGCCGCAACACCAGCACGGCGCCGCCGACGCGCAATTCGGCTTCGCCGCGCAGCGGGTTCGCGCCGCTCACGCCGCCAGCACCGCGCCAGAGCTTTCCAGCGTCACCGCATAGGTGCGTTCCCCATTGAAATCGCCGGCATAATCGAGCCGGCTGATCAGAAAACGCCCGGTGATGGTTTCGCCGCTTTCGAAACTGACGCGGTAATCGTCGATGATGCCGCTTAGAGCATTGGCCTTGACCCGCGCTTCGGCCGCCGATCCGGTGAACACCCCCGATCCGCTCAGCGTCACCGATCGCACCCCGGCCCCCGACAACAGCTCGCGCCAGCCGCCGGAACCCTGGTTGGTCACCACGACAGTCTCGGCATTCACCGACAGCTGCGTCGTGCGCAGCCCGGCGACGGTGGCGAAGACCGGCGGCACGGCGCCATCGCCGATCTTCAACAGAAAGGCGCTGCCCTTTTCGATGGCCATGTTTCTTCTCCCATGAAATGAATGCGTCCGGGTCCGCGCCAACAAGCGGGTCACTCCGGGCTCGACCCGCGGGCCAGCTACTTCGCTGGCAATCGGCTCACGACAGCCGAAGCCGATCAGGGCTCCGCCACCGCCTCGCTGCGCACCCGAAGTTCGGTCACGCCCTGCCGCCAGCCACCGCTCGCCGGCAGCATCTGGCTGCGCACCAGCTGCACCCCGACAATGCGATGGCCATCGGTCGCCCCGGCCAGGGCCAGCGCGCGCGCCTCGACAACCCCGAGCAGCGCCTTCACCGGTGCCGCTGCCGGCCCTTCGGCCCAGGCCGTCACGAACACCCGATGCTCATGGCCGCGGCCGCTCTTGTGGCCGGCGTCGGTCACCACATCGGCACCGACGGTCAGATAGGGCGGCGGCGCATCGGGCGCCGGGCCATCGAAAACGCCGGTGACTCCGTCGATCTCGGTCAGCGCCGCCACCAGCAGTCGCTGCACCGCCAGGCTTGCGCTCATCGGCTGCTCCTTTGCGTCAATGCCGCCAACCGCGGATCGGCGTCGCTGCCACGATCGCCGAACGCCAGTCGCAACAGACCGCGGCCGGTCAGCCGCACGGTCTCGCCATCGGTCGCCACGGCTGCCTCCGGCAGATCGGCGACCGCCCGCGCCGCGACGCGGGCGACCACATCTGCCACCTGCCCGTCCGCCGCCACCGCGGCCGCCGCGGCAGCTGCCGCCAGCGCACCACCGGCAATCACGGCCGTTCCTCGGCCCGCACGATCACGCGATCGGGCCGGGCCGGATCGGCAATCACCGCCAGCACGGCCAGCGCCCGGCCGCGCCAGCGCAGCCGCGATGCAAGACCGACTTCCGTCGCCGGCCCGGCGCGCAGAACGACCTGCCAGCGCTGCCGGCTGCGCCGCGCCTCGCCTTCGAAAGCGCCGCCGCCTTCGGGCAGCAGCGCTGCCGCGACCTTCGGCCCGGCACGCCATCCCCCGACCTCGGCGCCGGCGTCATCGCGGGCTGCCACCCAGGTCTCGATCGTCACCTGCTCACGCAGGGCACCGGCAAATTCCGTCATGTCTGTCCCCCGAACCAGGTGTCGCGCGCACCGCCAGCCGCAGGCGGCGCGGTGTTGTCGGATGGAGCCGGGATCAGCCGAGCCGCAGTCGCCGCCACGGCCGCCACAACGCTGCGACCACCGCCGGCGGCGGGCCGGCATCGGCGGCGTCGCGATGGGTGAACAGATGCGTCGCCAACCGGACGATGCCCTGGCGCAGCGGTTCCGGGATACCATTCCAATCGGCGGCAAGCCCGGCGCGCAACCGCACGGTCACCGCCGGCGCGCCGCCGGGCACCGGGCCGATCACCCGCACCCAGCCATCGCCCGATGCGTCGATGCAGCTTACCCATGCCGCGGCCGGCAGCGGCGTCCCATCGGCGGTTTCCACTGCCAGCAGGGCCAGTATCGGCGTTGCACCCAGCCGTTGCCAGTCGGCGCGCGCCGCCACCAGTTCGCGGCCATCGCGGGCAACCAGCCACTGGCCGAGGAACGCCTCGCACAGCGCCGTCGCCGTGCGGATAAGCCCGGCGATGACCGCATCCTCCTCGTCGCCGGTCAGCCGCAGATAGGCCTTGACCTCGCCGACGCCGACCGGGGTTGGGCCGAAATCCGTCATAGCCTGTCCTTTCAGCGCTGATCGACGCGCAGCGTCAGCGTTCGTTCGTCGCTGCGGCCGTCGGAAAATGTCACCCGGTTGGTTATGCGATAGACGCTCCCGGCGCTGCCACCGGCGATTGTCGCCACCGTCCGTCCGCCGTCGATCACCGCGACCAGCACGCGCGGCGCGCCCGCGCCGGCGGGTTCGACCGCCCAATCCGAAACCGTGATCGCCTGGCCGGCAAGATAGCCGGCGTCCCAATCGACGGCATAGTCGATGGTCGCATCCGGATCCTTGAGGAACATCGGGATCATCCTTCGGCCAAGATTTCCAGCAGACCGCCACGGTTCGAGCGCGGCAGGCCATTCGCCCCGGCGCCACTGCAAAGATGACGCCCCGGCACGAGACCCGACCCAGCAAAATGGGGTCTGGGGCCCACGGCCCCAGCCAACGGCGGCAATCTTTGCTGCGTCGCTGCGGCTAAAGCGGCGCGCCGATCTCGATGCTCCAGCTCGCGATGCTGACGGTGCCGCCGGCCACGAGCGGCTGGGCCGGGCAGGTGGTGACGTAGAGCAGCCGCGAGGTCGCGGCATCGAGAAGGGCGACATGGTCGGCGGTTCCCGGCGCGACCACCGCGAGGCCGGAGCGCGCGGCGATGGTGACCTTGCGGCCCGAGACATCGCCGGCGCCGAGGCTGAAATCGCCGTTGGTCAGCGATGCTTCGGCAAGGCGGTTGGCGTCGGCGGCGGCATAGCTGGCCGGCTGGCCGGAGAGGGCGACAAGCCGCGTGGCGCTGCGCACGATGTTGAGGCTGCCGTCGAGGACGTCGGTGCTGGCGAATTTGGGCATGTTCGGCTCCTGTCGGTTGCGGTTTTCAGTCGAGGTCGATTCCAAGCCGGCGCGGATCGGCGCCGACGGAAAGGTTGCGAACTCGGGTGGTGATTCCGGCCGGCAGCAGCAGCGGCTCGGTGCCATCGGCGAAGCGCAGCAGCGCCGTGCTGGCGGCCAGCAGGGCTTCGCTGTCGCTGAGGATCAGCGTCGATGCGGCGCGGCTGGCGATGCGGCTGCTTTCGGGCAGCACGAACCCGGCGAGATCGAAC
>JBBQWE010000002.1:0-53758 GCA_038210855.1 Sphingomonadales bacterium
GCCGTCAGCCATGCGTCTGGCCCTCCAGGGCGGCAATCAGCGCATCGAAATCACCGACGACACATTCGGCACCGGCGTCGTGCAGCTCGTGGGCGTCGTGATAGCCCCAATCGACTCCGATGGCGCGCACCCCGGCGGCCACGCCCATGCCGATATCGAAGACCGTGTCGCCGATGATGACGGACTGGTGAGGCCGCGCGCCGGCTTCGGCCAGCGCCGCCATCAGCATCGCCGGATGCGGTTTCGATGGGTGGCGATCGGCGGTTTGCAGCGTCACGAAATGCCCGGCGATGCCATGATGATCGAGCGCCAGCGCCAGCCCGCGATCGGACTTGCCGGTGGCGACGCCGAGCAGCCAGCCCGCCGCCGACAGCTGCGCAAGGCCGTCGGCAACGCCCGGATAGAGCGGTTCGGGGTCGAGGTTGCGGTCGGCGCGCAGCCTCTGGAAAGCGTGCTTGTAATCCTGGGCCATGGCAGCGTGCAGCGCCTTGTCGCCTTGCGGAAACAGGGTCTGCATCGCTTCGAACAGGCTCAGCCCGACGATGCGGCGGATGGCATGATCGGCAGGCGCCGGCAGGCCGTGGCGCGCGAAGGTATCGCCGACAGCGCGCAGGATGTTGACCTGGCTGTCGATCAGCGTGCCGTCGCAGTCGAAAACCGCCAGCCGGGTCATGTTCTTGCACTCCGCACGAATTCGGCGCCGGCGCGGTCGCCGATCCGGTCCAGCGCCGCGGCAACGCGTGCGGCCTCGACGTCGCTGCGATTCTGGCTGGCCTTGCAGGCGCTGCGGATGGCGTCGGGGTGCAGCACGAACCCGGTGATGGCGCGCATCATGGCGTCGCGCCGCGCCGGCGCCAGCTTGGCCATCGTCCAGTTCTCGCCGACTCGCGGCTCGAAGGTTTTCGCCGAAAGGTCGAGCAGGGCGTGCAGCCCGGCGTGATCGAGCGCTGCAACGGGGCCCTCGATTTCGACCGCAAGGTAGTTCCATGTCGGCACCGGCAGCGATGGGTCGCCGCCATACCAATTGGGGCTGATGTAGTGGCCGGGACCGCCGATGCTGAGCAACGCGCGCTGGCCATCGAGATGCCGGGCGACGGCGTTGGCATTGGCGAGGTGGAAGCACACTTCCCCGTCTGCCACCAGCACCGGCGCATGTGCGACGCGCGGCCCCGCCGGCGTCATGGCGAAGACATGGGCAAAGCCGTGGCTCGCGACGAAGTCGAGTGGATCGCCGGCGAAGCGAAAGGCGGCGTTGGGGTACACGCCACCGGGCCTATGAAGCCGCGCCCGGCTTGGCAAGCCGCCCCTAGCAAAGTCCGGCATTCCCCTGCGCCACCACCGGGCATAGAGGGTGCGTATGTCCGACGTCTCGCTCACTGCCGATCCAGCGCCGCTCGATCGGAACGGCCTGCACTATCCGTTCGGCAGCCGCATTCCCGAACAGGGTATGATGTTCGAAGTTGCCGATGGCGTGTTCTGGCTGCGCATGCCGCTGCCGTTCGGGCTCGATCACATCAACCTGTGGGTGCTCGACGACGATGATGGCTGGGTGATCGTCGATACCGGCGTCAACATGCCGCGCACGCGCGGCCATTGGGAAACCCTGCTCGCCGGCCCCATGGCCGACAAGCCGGTCCGCCGCGTGATCGTCACCCATTACCACCCCGATCACATCGGCCTTGCCGGCTGGCTTTGTCGACGCTTCGGCGTGCCGCTGGAAATCACCCGCGGCGAATTTCTGCTGGCGCGGATGCTGTGCCTCGATACCGCCGATGCGCCGCCGGACGAGGCGGTCGCTTTTTCGGTGCGCGCCGGCTGGCCGGCCGATGCCATCGCCGCGATGCGGGCCAAGGCATGGGGCAGTTTCAGCAAGGTCATCCACCCGCTGCCGCTCGGTTTCCTGCGGCTGCGCGATGGCGACACGACGCGCATCGGCCGCCGCGACTTCCGGGTGGTGATGGGCAACGGCCACAGCCCGGAACATGCCTGTCTGGTGGCCGATGACCTGATGATCTCGGGCGACCAGGTGCTGCCGCGGATCACGTCGAATGTTTCGGTCTATCCGACCGAGCCCTATGCCGATCCGCTCGGCGACTGGCTGGCTTCGATCGAGCGGCTGCTGCGGCTCGATCCCGCCCTGCTGGTGCTGCCGGCGCACAACGAACCGTTCACCGGGCTGCACGTCCGGCTCGCGCAGCTGGCCGAAGATCATCACGCCAAGCTCGAAAAGCTGCAGGCGTTCTGCAGCGAGCCGCGGTCGGCGTTCGAAAGCTTTTCGACCCTGTTCCGCAAACCGATCGGCGAGAATGACCTCGGCATCGCCACGGGAGAGGCAGTGGCGCACCTGCACTGGCTGGAAGCGCGCGGCCGGCTGCAGCGGGTCCGTGGCGCCGACGGAGTCGACCGCTTCGTCGCGGCCTGATCCTCGTCGGCGCTGCGCTCCGGCAATCGACGGCTCGCGCCGAAAACCTTCGCTTTACCGCTCGTTGACGGCTCGTTGACCGCTGCTGCGGGTTTGATCAGGCCGGCCGCAAGGGGCGGAAGCACGCCAGTTCCTGCAAGGCGAAGGTTCGGCAATGGCGGACATCACGGGCACCAACGGCAATGATTATCTTGTCGGCACGGCGGATGACGATGTGTTTCGCCCGCTGCCCGGCAACGACACGATCGAAGGCGGCGGTTCCGGCGTCGACACGCTGATCATCGACTATAGCGGCAATGACAGCTTCGACAGCAACAACCAGATCCTGGTGTTCGACACCGGCGCGCAGGGCAGTTTCACCGGCGCCTATCCCAATGACCGGGTCGATTTCACCGCTATCCAGCGTATCGACTGGCGTGGCGGCAGCCGCAGCGACGGCATCGCCATTGTCTACACCGCCACCCTGGTGCAGCCCGCTCTGGCCGGCGCGCTGGTCTTCGATGGCGGCGGCGGCAGCAACAGCATCAACCTCGATTTCCAGAGCATTGGCTTCGGTGTCTCGCTGCAGCTCGGCAACGATACCACCAGCGCCTTCGGCAGTTTCCGCAACTTCGGCCGGTTTTTGATCAACGGTTCGGCCCTTGCCGATAATCTGATCGGTGGCGCCGGCCGCGACGCGTTGATCGGCAATGATGGCAACGATGTCATCGGTGGTGACGAAGGCGATGACACGCTGCGCGGTGGCCTCGGCAATGATGCGTTGATCGGTGGCACCGGCGCCGATCGCATCGAAGGCGGCGACGGCAATGATTCGCTCTATTCCGCGCTCGGTTTCTTCGGCGGGGTCAATGCCGAAACCGGCAACTTGCTGTCGGGCGGCGCCGGTGACGATGTGCTTGTCGGCGGCTGGGGCGACAGCATCGACGGCGGCAGCGGCAGCGATACCGTCATCCTCGACCTGAGCGCGGCGACTGCCGGCATCACCCTGTCGCTCGCCGCGCTGGTCGGCGGCGGCACGGTGGCGCTGGGCGGCGGTTTCGTGACCGGCGTCGAAGGCTATGTCGGCATCCTGGCGACGCCGTTCGACGACGATATCGCCATCGGTGCGATCGTGCCCGGCTATGGCATCTTCTTCGGGCTTGAAGGCATCCAGGCCTTTGGCGGCAACGATCGGGTGACCGGCGGCAGCAACAACGACCAGTTGTTCGGCGGTGACGGCAACGACACGCTGATCGGCGCGTCCGGGCTGGGCGATTACGACCTGATGGACGGCGGCAGCGGCAACGATGTCTATCGCGTCGATACCGGTGCCGACCTGACCTTCGAAGCGGCCGGCGGCGGCATCGACACGGTATTCGCCGAAGTGACCGGCAACGGCTATTATCTCTACGCCGAAACCCAACATCTGACCCTCGTCGGCCAGACCGTGTTCGGTGTCGGCGACGAACTCGCCAACCGCCTGACCGGCAGCGATTTCGGCAACACGCTGCTGGGCGGTGAAGGCAATGACACCATCGATGGCGCTGGCGGTGTCGACATTCTCTACGGCCAGGGCGGCAGCGACGTGTTCGTCTTCCGGCGCGGCGGCACCGCCGATGTCATTGCCGATTTCACGCCCGGCAGCGACCGCCTGCAGGTCCTCGGCACCGGCGTGTCGGGTTTCGCCCAGCTGCTTGCCAACGCCAGCCAGTTCAAGGGCAGCACCGCGATCGACATGGGCGGCGGCGAATTCGTCATCCTGCTGGGGGTGACCCGCGCCGCGCTGGCGCCGGGCGATTTCCTGTTCGGCTGATTTGACGGGCAAGAAACGACAAGTCCTCACCAACCGAGCAGTCGGCCGATCGATTGGCACCCGGGCGGGATGTCTGGTAACGGTCTCGTAAGGACGAGGGCGCCATGGACATCACCGGAATTGGATCGACTGGGTCAAGTTCGGCACGCGTCGATGTCGCTATCGTGGCCGAAGGCTATACAGAGGCGGAGCGGGCAACGATGCGCTGTTCGGCGAGAGCGGTGCCGACAGCATCGATGGCGGCGCCGGGATCGACTATCTCGTCGGCGGCATCGGCAACGACAGCATCGCCGGCGCCGGCGACCCCGATGCCATCTATGGCGAAGCCGGCGACGATTCCCTTGTCGGCGGTGCCAGCTTCCATACCGACATCCTGGTCGGCGGCGACGGCAACGACACGCTCGACGGGGCTTCCGGCCTTGGCGATTACGACCTGCTGAACGGCACGGCCGGCAACGACCTCTACCGGGTCGACACGCCCGCCGACCTGACGTTCGAAGCGGCCGGAGAAGGCGACGACACGGTGATCGCCGACATCGTCGGTGCCGGCTATTACCTCTATCCCCATGTCGAAAACCTCACGCTGATCGGCGTGACGCCGTTCGGCGTCGGCAACGATCTCGCCAACCGCCTGATCGGCAGCGACGGTGACAATTGGCTGCTCGGCGGCGGCGGCGCCGATACGCTGAACGGTGGCGGCGGCATGGATGTGCTGTTCGGGGAGGGCGGCGCCGATCGTTTCGTTTTCGCCCGCGGCGGTGATGGCGACGCGATCGGCGATTTCACGGTCGGCATCGACAAGCTGCAATTGCTGGGGTTCGGCATCACCAGCTTTGCGCAGGCCATGGGCAACGCTGTCGAGGTCGATGGAACCACCGCGATCGTCCTTGGCGACGGGGATCTGGTCACGCTGATCGGTGTCGCGAAATCCGCGCTCTCCGCCGGCGATTTCCTGTTCGGCTGAGGCGTTACCTGGCGGTCATCGCCGTGCCGGGCGGCGCGCACGGGTTGGCGGCAGGAACGTCGTCACCCGCCGCAGCGCTCTCGCTTGTCGGCTTGGCCGCGGGGGCGGGCGGCGGGTTTGCCTCCGCACTGCGCGCCGTGGCGAAGGCGCTATCCGGCAGGCGCAGCGCCGCGAAAAACGCCGGCTTGTCGGCGGCTCTCGCGGCATCTGCCATGCAGGCGGCGCGATCGGCGGCCGGCGATCGGTGCGGGGCATTGGCGAGCCGAGCCAGCACCGCCGCCGCGTCGCCCAGCCGGTCGTTGGCGGCCAGCACGATCGCCGTATCGACGACCAGCCGGCTGACCTGCGGCGCCAGTTCCCAGGCGCGCATCGCCACATCGGCGGCGCCCTTGTCGGCTCGCAGCCCGCCTTGCGTGACCAGCATCGCGTAGAAGTGCAGGGTACGCCAGTCGTTCGGGGCGGCGGTGAACGATCGCGCCAGCAGCCGGCGTGCCGTGGTCCGCGCCGTCGGGGTCAGCGGCCGCACGGCGGCGATTTCCGCTAGCGCACGCCAGCGCAGCAATTCGGCATCGGCCGGCGCCGCCAGCAACAGCGTATCGAGCAGGGCGCGGGCCGTTTCGAGGTCGCCAACCGACAATTCGGCAAGCGCAAGGGTGCGCCGGGCGAGGGCATCGTCGGGCCAGCGGCCGGCGGCCTGGCGCACGGCGGCAAGTATCCGGGTGCGAAAGCCGGCATCGCGGTCATCGGCCTGCGGCTGCGCGGCGTCGGGGTCGTAATCGTGAAAATCGAGCCCGCGTTCGAGCACGGCCCCGATCAGCAGCAGGGGATCGGCAGCCGGCGACAGCGTCGTGACCTTCACCGCCACCTTTTCCGCCGGGGTTCGCGGATAGCGCGAATAGTTGAATTTCGGGCCCTGCACATAGCCACGCAGCCGTCCGTCGAAGCCGCGCGGGTTGGGATCGATATGCTGGCGGAAGGCAGCGACGGGATCGGCGCCACCCGCCACGGCCTTCAGATAGGCGACGAGGCGGCCCTTCATTTCGGGAGCGCGGTAGAGATAATGCGTCAGCAACCAGCTTTGCGCATAGAACATCGCGGTTTCATCCGCGGATCGTGCCCGGAAGTTGCGCGCCAGCATGCGGTCGAGCGGCACCCAGCGGCCATGGACCAGCCACGCCATGCGGAACTTGGCCGCATCGCCGAAGTCGAGGTGTTCGGGCGTGAACCGCGCTGTCATGAAATATTCGGCAAAGCCTTCGACATACCAGGCCGGATAGGCTGCCCGACTGCCGCCAAGCATGAAATGATGCGCATATTCGTGCAGCAGCGTCGCGTCGCCGATGACGTTTTCTTCGGCATAGGCGACGATGCCGCCCGGGCTGGGGCTGTAATAGCCGGCGATACCGGGCTTGATCCGACCGAAGGGCACCGACTGGGCGATCGAATCGAGCAGGTAGATATCGAGTTTGGGTGCAGCGGCGGCGCCGTCGGAGCCGTCGGTAATCGTCAGCAGCAGCCCGCGGAAGTCTTCGATCAAGGCGGCGCGCGCCGCCAGCTTCGCTTCCGACCGCTGGCCGAAGATTCGGAAATGTTCCGACTCCGCCATCCGCCACGGCTCAGCAGCAGCGCTGGTGGCAGTGGCGAAAAGCAGTAACGCCAGAAACATGCGCAGCATCTGTTTCAACACTCCGCAACCGCCAGTGTGCAACATTATGCTGGCGTCGGCATTGCGTCAACGCACGCTTTCCCATCGCGGCCAGTTGACTGCAATGCGCTCCGCCGGTCGTATCGGTTACTGCCGGCGCGCGGCCGCGATGGCGGCGTTGGCCAGCGCGTCGCAGCGTTCATTGTCCGGATCACCGCTGTGGCCTTTCACCCAGCGCCAGTCGATCCGGTGCGGCGCCGCGGCGACAAGCAGCGCCTGCCACAGGTCGGCATTCTTCACCGGCTTGCGATCGGCGGTTTTCCAGCCGTTCTTCTGCCAGCCGTGCACCCATTTGGTGATACCATCGCGGACGTAGCTGCTGTCGGTCGACAATATCACGGCGCAGGGCCGCTTGAGCGCGCCCAATGCCTCGATCGCTGCTGTCAATTCCATGCGATTGTTGGTGGTATGCGCTTCGGCCCCCATCAGTTCGCGCTCGCGCCCGTCGGGATTGCGCAGCACGGCGCCCCAGCCGCCCGGGCCGGGGTTGCCCTTGCAGGCGCCATCTGTGGCGATGACCACCGGCGTCAGCGGCTCGGTCGTCATCCGCGTCCCAGCATCGTGTCGGGCGTCGCGGCCAGATACCAGGCGAGGCGGCGGGCAAAGGCCATCGGGTCCTTGCGCGTCACCAGGGCACCGGGCGGCGTATGGAGCCAGTCATACCCGCGCGTCAGCGTGAAGCGCAGCGCCGCACCGGCGCCGAGCAGCGGCAGGGCGGCCACCTCGCCGGCAGTCAGCGCCCGTGCTTCGGCATAGCCGGCGGCGAGCGCTGCGGCGCGATCGGCATGGAACGTGCGGCCATCGGGCCCGAACACCCAGGCGGCGTGGGTCACGGCAAAATCATAGGCCAGCGCGTCGCTGCACGCGAAATAGAAATCGATCAGCCCGGTGACGCGGCCACCGGACAGCAACACATTGTCCGGAAACAGATCGGCGTGGATGACGCCCTGCGACAGCCCGAGCGGCCAGTCGGCGACAGCGGCCAGCCCGGCGCTGACGATGCCGGGCAGTGATGCATCGATTTCGCCCAGGCGGCCGCCGCAGCGCTCCGCCAGTGGCGGCCAGCCGGCGGGGCCGAGGGCATTGGGGCGCACGGCAGCGAAATCGGCGACGGCGAGGTGCATGCGGCCAAGCGCAGCGCCGACGGCACGGCAGGCGGCAGCGTCGGGATCGGTCACCGAAACGCCGGGAACGAATTCGATCAGGCAGGCGGGGCGGCCGTTGAGCGTCTGCAGCGCATTGCCGCCGGTATCGCCGACCGGGCTCGGCACCGGCAGGCCGTGGCCGGCGAGATGGGCCATCAGCGCGAGAAACCACGGCAGGTCGCCGGGGTCGACGCGCTTTTCGTACAGCGTCAGGATGAAACGTCCACGAACTGTGTCGACAAGATAGTTGGTGTTTTCGACCCCTTCGGCGATGCCCTTGCAGCTGATCGCTTCGCCGACATCGTAACGGCCGAGGAACAGCGCCAGATCGGCCGCAGTGACAGGGGTGTAGACAGCCATGGTGTCGGCCGAACGGCCGCTATTGCGCCAGCGCGCGCGGCAGCTTGAAAACCACCTGCTCGACGGCCGTGGTGATATCCTCGCTGGCGATGGTGTAGCGCGCCGAAAGCGCTGCCATCACTTCCTGCACCAGCACTTCGGGGGCCGAAGCGCCGGCCGTGACGCCGACAGTGGCGACGCCTTCGAACCAGCCCCAATCGATATCGGCAGCCCGGCCGATCAGATGGGCACGGGCGCCTTCGCGTTCGGCGACTTCGCGCAGCCGCTGCGAATTGGAACTGTTGGTTGCGCCGATGACGAGCACCAGATCGCAGCGCGGCGCCATTGCCTTCACTGCGGCCTGGCGGTTCGACGTGGCGTAGCAGATATCATCACCCTTCGGCCCCTGGATGGCCGGGAAACGCCGCTGCAATTCGGCAACGACATCGGCGGTATCGTCGACGCTGAGCGTCGTCTGGGTCAGGAAGCCGAGGTTGACCTCGTCGGGCACGACGACGGCGCGGGCATCGGCGACGGTTTCGATGAGCGTCATCGCGCCGTCGGGTACCTGGCCGAAGGTGCCGACGACTTCGGGATGGCCGGCGTGGCCGATGAACAGGATATGGCGGCCGGCATCGACCAGCCGTTCGGCCTGCCGGTGAACCTTGCTGACCAGCGGGCACGTCGCGTCGAGATAGTTGAGCCCGCGCATTTCGGCGGCGGCCGGCACTGCCTTGGGCACGCCATGGGCGGAAAACACCACCGGCACGCCATCGGGGACTTCGTCGAGCTCCTCGACGAAAACGGCGCCCTTGGCTTTCAGCGTTTCGACGACATAGCGATTGTGGACGATCTCGTGGCGGACATAGACTGGCGCGCCATAGCGCTCGATGGCCAGTTCGACGATGTTAATGGCGCGATCGACGCCGGCACAAAAGCCTCTCGGTGCCGCGATCAGCACCGCCAGCGGCGGCAGTTCGAGGGCGGCGGGTGCCTCGGCGGCAAGATCGGTCGCAGTCATCGCGGTGGTGATAGGACATCTGCCGCGGCAGCGCCACAGGCTCGCGCGCCGCAGCGCCCCTTTCCCTTTCGGTGGCCAGACCCTAGGATATCGGTAATCTGCCCGCGGGCGAAAAAGGTTGCCGGTCTTGTCGTTCCATCGTCTGTCGCCCTTGCTGCTCGTTGCCGCCATGCTTGCCGGTTGCGAGCGCAATCCGCTCGAGGTTCGGCGTTCGGCGTGCCCGGCAGTCGCAGTGCTCGCCTATGCCGGCGACGTGACGCTGTTCCGCGCCGGGACGGCTCCCGATGCCGCCAACATCGATGTGCAGGCGACGATCACCAACGTTCGCGACACCTGCGCCGATCGCGGCGACCCGCTGGTCAGCGATGTCGCCTATGATGTGGTCGCACGGCGCAGCGATACCGCCGGCGCGCGCAGTGTGGCGCTGCCGGTGTTCGCCACCGTGGTGCAGGGCGGCAATCTGCTGGTTTCCAAACAGGTGGGCAGCGTGACCCTGGCCTTTGCCGACGGCCAGGCACGCGCCCAGGGCCGCGGTTCGGCGCGCGCCAGCGTCGCGCGCGTCGCTGCAACGCCGTCGCCGGAAGTGATGAAGACCGTTTCGAAACGCCGCAAGGTCGGCGATCTCGAATCGGCCAGCGATCCGATGTCGGATCCGCAGGTGCGCGCCGCGCTGCGCGCCGCCAGCTTCGAGGTGCTGATCGGATTTCAACTGGACGAGACGCGGTTGGCCTACAACATCGCGCGCTGAACAGCGACGGCGCTCCATCGGGCTGCAACGCTGCGACAATCGCAGCGAGACCCTGCAACCGGCGCGGATTGACTCAGGCGCGCTGCTACGGCACCTGACATGACGTCGCCGGGCGCAAGTCCGGCGCCAGCGCGGGAGAGTGCGGTTCGCGGCAACGCGGGGCCGCCGCCGAAGGAGCAAGCCGCCCCCGGAATCTCTCAGGCAGACGGACCGCGCCGGCGTATCTGCGACATTCTGGAAAGCGGCCATGTCCGGTCATACGGGTATGTCCCACCGAAGGGGTAAGCGGCCATTAGCGGCCGCGAAAGCTCTCAGGTCCGGTGACAGGTGGGGGCGAAGGTTCGACCTTTCTGTTGCTGGAGACCCGCGCATGGCCGACACGCCAGACCAGCCATTGCAGTTGCTGCCGCTTGACGGCCTGCATCGCCGGCTCGGTGCACGCATGGTGCCGTTCGCCAGCCATTCCATGCCGATCCAGTTTGCCGGCCCGCAGGGCGGCATCATCGCCGAACATCTGTGGACGCGCTCGCAGGCCGGGCTGTTCGATGTCAGCCACATGGGCCAGTTGCTGCTTGCGGCCGAAGCTGGTGCGGCACTGGAAGCGGTGTTGCCGGGCGATATAGCCGGCCTCGGGGTCGGCGTGCTGCGCTATTCGCTGTTGCTCGATAGGGCCGGCGGCATCCTTGACGACCTGATGGTAACGCGGCGGGCCGAGGATCTCTATCTTGTCGTTAACGGCGCCGTGAAGGCGGCCGATATCGCCCATCTGCGCGACAATGGTCTCGACGTCATCGAACGGACCGACTGGGCGTTGCTGGCGCTGCAGGGGCCGGCGGCGGTGACGGCACTGGAGCGGCTGGTGCCCGGCGTTGCGGCGCTGCGCTTCATGCGGGCCGGCGGTTTCGGCTGGCAGGGCCATGATTTGTGGATCAGCCGCTCGGGCTATACCGGCGAGGACGGGTTCGAGATTTCGGTGCCGGTGGTGGCGGCCGAAACTCTTGCCGAAGCGCTGCTCGGCCAGCCTGAAGTGCGGCCGATCGGTCTCGGTGCCCGCGATTCGCTGCGGCTGGAGGCGGGACTGCCGCTTTACGGCCATGACCTTGGCCCCGATACCAACCCGATCGAGGCCGGGCTGGCCTTTGCCATTTCCAAGCGCCGCAAGATCGGAGGCGGCTTTCCCGGTGCCGACGTCATCCTCGGCCAGCTTCACGACGGCGCCGCCCGGCGCCGCGTCGGCTTGGCGGTCGAAGGCAAGCTGCCGGCGCGCGAGGGCGCGATCGTCTTCGCCGGTTCCGAAGCGGTCGGTGTCGTCACCTCGGGCGGCTTTGCCCCTAGCGTCGGTGCGCCGATCGCCATGGCCTATGTGGCGTCGCCGCACGCCGGCGACGGCAGCACCCTCGAGATCGAGGTTCGCGGCAAGCGGCTTGCTGCGACCGTGGTTCCGATGCCGTTCCGCCCGAAGAACTACGTCCGCGCCCAAGATTCTAGTCGCCAGGGAGTGCAGCCATGATGCGCTATTTCACCGCCGAACATGAATGGATCGATGTCGACGGCGATACCGCAACCGTCGGCATCACCGATTTCGCGCAAGGCCAGCTTGGCGACGTGGTGTTCGTCGATCTGCCCGAACCCGGCCGCGTCGTCACCAAGGGCAAGGAGGCCGCTGTCGTCGAATCGGTCAAGGCGGCATCCGATGTCTATGCCCCGGTTTCGGGTACCATTACCGAGGTCAACCCGGCGCTCGGCGATGAACCGGCGCTGGTCAATTCCGCGCCGGAAAGCGACGGCTGGTTCTTCCGGCTGACGCTCGGCGATCCGGCGGAACTTGCCGGGTTGATGGATTCCGAAGCCTATCAGGCGTTCGTCGCGGGCCTGTGATGGGGAGCCGCGCCAACCAGCCCTGGGTCGCTGCCGATTACGCAGCGAACGCCGGCTTCGTGCCGGCGCTCGGCGCGCCAGTGCTGGCGTTGCTCCATCCGCAGCCCGGCGAGCGCATCCTCGATCTCGGCTGCGGCGACGGCGTGTTGACCGAGCGCCTGGTCGCGGCCGGCGCCAGCGTGCTGGCCACGGATATCGAGGACGACATGCTGGCAGCGGCGCGGGCTCGCGGCCTCGATGTCCGCAAGCTCGACGGCCAGGCTCTCGATTTTTCGGGCGAGTTCGACGCAGTGTTCACCAACGCGGCGCTGCACTGGATGCCCGACCAGGCCGCGGTGGCCGCCGGCGTGTTTCGCGCACTGAAGCGCGGCGGGCGCTTTGTCGGCGAATGCGGCGGCTTCGGCAACATCGCGGCGCTGCGCGCCGGCATCCGCGCTGTGGCCATGCAGCACGGCCTTGCAGTGCCGGCCGAGACGCAGGTCTATCAGACGGCGGAGGCCTGTGCCGCGGTGCTCGCCGCCGCCGGCTTCGTCGAGATCGATGCGAAGATCGTCCCCCGCCAGACGCCGCTCGCCACCGGCATCACCGGCTGGCTGAAGACCTTCCGTTCCGGCTTCCTCGATACCCTTGGCATAGCGCCTTCCGATCAGCCGGGTTTCGCAGCCGAAGTCGAAGCCTTTCTCGCCCCGCTGCTGCGCGACCCCGCCGGCAACTGGATCGCCGATTACGTCCGCCTGCGCTTTTCGGCGCGGGTGCCGTCCCTCCTGCCCCACCGGAGCCACTGATGCGCTATCTGCCGCTGACAACCGAAGATCGCACGGCGATGCTCGCCCGCATCGGCGTGCCCGACATCGACGCGCTGTTCGTCGATGTGCCCGAAAGCGCCCGGCTTGCCGGGCCTATCGCCGGCCTGCCGATGCAGATGAGCGAAATGCTGGTCGAGCGCGAGCTTGCCGGCCTTGCCGCGCAGAACCGTACCGCCGGCCAGGTGCCGTTCTTCGTCGGCGCCGGCGCTTACAAGCACCATGTCCCGGCCAGCGTCGATCATCTGATCCAGCGCGGCGAGTTCCTCACCGCCTATACCCCCTATCAACCCGAAATCGCGCAGGGCACGCTGCAGGTTCTGTTCGAATTCCAGACGCAGGTCGCGCGGCTGACCGGGCTGCCCGTCGCCAACGCCTCGATGTACGATGGCTCGACCGCGATGACCGAGGCGGTGTTCATGGCGCGCCGCGTCACCCGCCGTGCCCGTGCGCTGGTTTCGGGCGGCGTACACCCGCATTATGTCGGCGTGCTGAAGACGCTCACCCGCTTCACCGACGATGAAGTGGTGGCGAATGTTCCCGAACTGACGCCGGGCGCACCGGGGGATGACCTTGCCGCGCTTGCCGCCGCCGTCGATTCCGGCACCTCGTGCGTCGTCGTGCAGAATCCCAATGTATTCGGCCATGTCGCCGATCTGGCGCCGCTGGCCGAGGCTTGCCACAAGGCCGGTGCCCTGCTGATCGTCGTGGTGACCGAGGCAGTCTCCTTCGGCGCGATCCGCTCGCCCGGCGCAATGGGTGCCGATATCGTCGTCGGCGAGGGCCAGTCGATCGGCAACGGCCTCAACTTCGGCGGGCCCTATCTCGGCCTGTTCGCCTGCGCCGAAAAATACGTTCGCCAGATGCCGGGGCGATTGTGCGGCGAAACGGTCGACGCCGATGGCCGCCGCGGCTTCGTGCTGACGCTGTCGACGCGCGAGCAGCATATCCGCCGCGAAAAGGCGACGAGCAACATCTGCACCAATTCCGGCCTGTGTGCGCTGGCGTTCAGCATCCACATGACCCTGCTTGGCGAAACCGGGCTGCGGCAACTCGCCGCGCTCAACCATGCCCGCGCCTGCCAGCTTGCCGATCGGCTGGCGCGCATTCCGGGCGTCGAGCTGGTGACGCAGCGTTTCTTCAACGAATTCACGCTGCACCTGCCGACCGAAGCGCGGCCGGTGGTGCGCAAGCTGGCCGACAAGGGTGTGCTCGGCGGGGTTTCGCTGGGGCGGCTGTTCCCCGGCGTTTCGGCCTTGCAGAACGCCATGGTGGTTGCGGTGACCGAAACCGCCGCGGATGAAGATTTCGACGCGTTCGAGGACGCCCTGGACGAGGTGCTGGCATGAGCATGAACAATGTCGGGCGCACGACGCGCATCGAAGCTACCGGAACCGCCGCGCCGCTGGCGACGCCGCGCGAAACCTGGACGGGCAATCGCGGCCTGATGCTGGAAGAAGGGCTGCTGTTCGAGATCGGCGGCCTCGATCGTTGCGGGGTCGATCTGCCGCCGGTGCCGCCGATGCCCGATCGGCTCGGCGATCTGGCACGCGCCGAACCGATCGGCCTGCCCGGCCTCAGCGAGCCGGAGACCGTTCGCCACTACACCCGGCTCAGCCGGCAGAACTACGGGATCGACCTCGGCATTTTCCCGCTGGGTTCGTGCACGATGAAGCACAATCCGCGTCTGAACGAGAAGATGGCGCGGCTGCCCGGGTTCAGCGACATCCACCCGCTGCAGCCGCAGGCGACGGTCCAGGGTGCGCTGGCGCTGATCGATCGGCTGGCGCACTGGCTGATGACGCTGACCGGCATGCCGGCGGTGGCGATGAGCCCCAAGGCCGGTGCGCATGGCGAACTCTGCGGCATGCTGGCGATCCGCGCTGCGCTCGAAGCGCGTCAAGAAAATGCCGGCGACGCCGGCGGGGGCGACGACCGCCGCGTCGTGCTGGTGCCCGAATCGGCGCATGGCACCAATCCGGCGACGGCGGTGTTCTGCGGCTTCACGGTGGAAAACATCCCCGCCGATGCGCGCGGCCGGGTCGATTTCGCTGCGATGAAGGCGCGACTCGGGCCCGATATTGCGGCAGTGATGATCACCAACCCGAACACCTGCGGGCTGTTCGAACCTGATCTGAAGGACATTTGCGACGCCGTCCATGCCGCCGGCGGCTTCGTCTATTGCGACGGCGCCAATTTCAACGCCATCGTCGGCCGGGTGCGACCCGGGGATCTCGGCATCGACGCCATGCACATCAACCTGCACAAGACCTTCTCCACCCCGCACGGCGGCGGCGGCCCGGGCAGCGGCCCGGTGGTGTTTTCGGAGGCGCTGGCACCGTTCGCGCCGCTGCCGTTCGTGCGACGGACCAGAGACGGCTTCGAACTCGTCGAGGAAATGCAGGCGCGTGAAAGCCGCGATCATGACTTGAGCTTCGGCCGCATGGTCGCCTTCCACGGCCAGATGGGCATGTTCGTCCGCGCGCTCAGCTACATGATGAGCCATGGCGCCGATGGCCTGCGCCAGGTTGCCGAAGATGCGGTGCTCAACGCCAACTACATCCTCGCATCGTTAAAGGATGTCTATTCGGCGCCGTTCGCCCACACTGGCCCCTGCATGCACGAAGCGCTTTTTTCGGACGATTTCCTCGATGGCACCGGGCTGACGACGCTCGATCTTGCCAAGGCGATGATCGACGAGGGATTCCATCCGATGACGATGTATTTCCCGCTCGTCGTCCATGGCGCGATGCTCGTCGAACCGACCGAGACGGAGTCGAAGCGTTCGCTCGATCAGTTGATCGGTGCGCTGCGTTCGATCGCCGAACGCATGCTCGCCGATCCCGATGCCTATCGCGCCGGGCCGCACCTTGCCCCGCGGCGGCGGCTCGACGAGACCGGCGCGGCGCGCAAGCCGGTCCTCGGCTACCGCGACGCTGCCTGAACGAAAAAGGGCCGGGGTGTCGCCACCCCGGCCCTCGCTTCATCGTTCCGTGCCGATCAGGCAGCGACGCTGCGCCGGCGCCGCGACGATGCACCGACCATCGCAAAGCCGGCGATCAGCATCGCCCAGGTCGCCGGTTCCGGCACATCGGCCGTGATCGATCCGGTGAGCGGGATCAGCGTTCCCGACTGCGTCAGGAAGCGGCCGACGGTGTGGTTGTCCGATTCATAGCCGCCGCCCTGCGGCACCTGGGTGAACTCGACGCGGGTGAACGGGCGGACGTTGCTGTAGAAATTCAGGAAGATGTAGGGCTCGCCGGCGTTCTGGCCGGCAAAGGCCGGGTTCGGGTTGCCGAAATAGGCGGCGGGATTGCCGCTGGCATTGACGGCGTTGATCACGTCCTGCGGCCGGAAGGTGAACAGCAAGCGATTGCCGCTGAAGAAGCTGACCTGGTTGCCGCCATCGAGCGCCGACAGCCAATAGCCGAAATAATTGACGCCGCGCGGCAGCGTGGTGGCGAGGTCGAGACGGTAGCCGCTGCTGCTGAAGGTCACGGCATAGGGGCCGGTGCCATCGGCGCCGCCGAAGCGGTCGGCGCTGCGGAATTCGACATTGCCGTATACACCGGTGAAAGCACTGCTGCCGCCGAAATCCGTGAAGAAGCCCTGGGTGACGCCGTTTGCCGGCGTGCGGCTGGAGAAGGTCTCGACTCCAACGGCGCTGAACGTCGACGTGCTGGTCTGCAGGCCGGCCGCTTCCGATTCGTAGCTGACCTGAAAGGCAGTGACGGCGCTCGCGCTCGATGCGACGCCGGCAGCCATGACGGCTGCAATCAGGATATTGGTGTTCACGCAGGCTTTCCTTTTCGTGGCATTCCATCGGCCGCAGGGGCGGTTCGACAAGGCAGCGCACGAAAGCGGCCTGCCGTTGACCGGGCAATGGCAAAACAGAAAGTTAATTTCAAGTAAAGATCGTGGTTATCGACGCGACCGATGCGGCGCGATCACGCCCTTGGCGCCGCGCTGGCTACCGGCGTGACCGGGTAGCGTGCGACGACCGCATATTCGCTGCCGTCGGGCGTCAACTGGCTCTCCCACAAGGCAAAACCGGGGATTGCGAAGGGTTTGGCGTTCAGCGGCCGTGCCGGAAATCCGGCAAGGCTGCCGCTGCTCCGTCCGAAGCGTGCGACGGTGATGTGCGGCATGAAGGCCCGGGTTTCGGCTGCCAGGCCGGCATGGCGAGCAAGAGCTGCTTCAACCCGCCGCGCCAGCGCGGAGACCTCCTCCTGCGGCGTGACGCCGACCCACAGCGTGTCGATGCGGCCGCGGCGGTCGAAGCTGCCGACATTGCCGAGTGCCAGTGCCAGCGGCGTGAAATTCACTGTCGCCAGCGCCGCGTCGATGTCGAGTGCCTGCCGGCGGTCTACCTCGCCGATGAAGCGCAGCGTCAGGTGCAGCTGGTCGTCGCGTTGCCAGCGCGCACCGGCGACGCCGCCCATGACATCGAGCAGGCCGTCGCGAACCGCTGGCGGCAATTCGAGGCCGACGAACAGCCGCATCGCCGCCTATCGCGAGTCGAGCGCCCGCGTCACGGCGGGCAGGATGCGGCGCACGATGACCTTGACGCCGGCAGGATTAGGGTGGAGCCCGTCGCCCAGTTGCAGGCGCGGCACGCCGGCCACCCCGTCCATGAAGAAGGGATAGAGCGGCACGCCATGGCGCCTGGCGAGCGCCGGATAGATACCGTTGAAACTGCTGGCATAACCGGCGCCGAGGTTGGGCGCGGCCAGCATCCCGGCGAGCAGAACCTGCGAGCCCTGGCCGCGAAAGGCGACGATCATCGCATCGAGGTTGGCGCGCGCCGTCGCCGGCGGCTGCCCGCGCAGCATGTCGTTGGCGCCGAGTTCGAGGATGACGAGATCGGGCCGCGCCATGCCCTTCGCCTTCAACCCGGCGGATACCCAGTTGAGCCGCGCGCGGCCCTGTGCCGTGGTGTCGCCCGAGACACCGGCGTCGACGACCCGCACATTGCGCCCCGCCGCGCGCAGCGCTGCTTCGAGCTGCGGTGCAAAGCCTTCGCCGGGGCGCAGCTGATAGCCGGCGGTCAGGCTGTCGCCGAACGCGAGGATGGTTCGCTGCGCTGCCGCGGCGCTCGCCCTTGCCGGTACTGCAGCATTTGCAGCGACCGGTGCTGCAACCAACAATGCCGCAGCCAGTTGGTAAAGCCGCCGACCGATGCCATATCGCACTAACACGCTTCCCGTCTCCATCGTAGCCGCCCGCATCTCGTACGGAACCTGCATGACCAGCCATATCGTCATCGATGCGCGCAATGTCACCCTCGGCTTCGGCCAGGGCGAGGCGCGCGTCGAAGTGTTGCGCGGAGTCGATCTTGCCGTGGCGGCCGGTGAACGCCTTGCCATTCTCGGCCCGTCGGGGTCGGGAAAATCATCGCTGATGGCCATCCTTGCCGGGCTGGAACGCGCCAGTAGCGGCCAGGTGCTAGTCGCCGGTGCCGATTTTTCGGCGCTGGACGAAGATGGCCTGGCGCGCGCGCGGCGCGGGCGGATCGGGATCGTGCTGCAGGCCTTCCATCTCATCCCGACGATGACAGCGCTCGAAAATGTCGAAGTGCCGCTGGAATTCGCCGGGCTCCCCGCCGCGCCGGCGCGCGCCGAACTCGAAGCCGTCGGCCTCGGCCACCGTATCCATCATTATCCGACCCAGCTTTCGGGCGGCGAGCAGCAGCGTGTCGGCATCGCCCGGGCGCTGGCGACGCGGCCGCAACTGATCTTTGCCGATGAACCGACCGGCAACCTCGATGCCGCCACCGGCGAAGCGATCATCGATTTGCTGTTCGGCCGCCTCGACGAAACCCGCGCAACGCTGGTGCTGATCACCCATGATCCGGCACTGGCGACGCGTTGCGACCGTATCATCGAGATGAAGGACGGTCATATCGTCCGCGATATCCGCACCGCGGTCCTTGCCGCAGCGGAATGAGAGGGGAGACCATGATGACGGCATTCACCTACCAGGACGGCGACAGCATCTGCGTGGGCAGCATCGCCGCCCCCGCCGCCGACGGCCGTTATCCGGCGATCCTCGTCGCGCACAATTGGTCGGGGCAGGGGCCTGCCGACAGCGCGGTCGCCGAACGGCTGGCCGGGATGGGTTATGTCGGCATCGCCATCGATGTCTATGGCCGCGGTGTTCGCGGCGATCCCATGGGCGACAACAGCGCCTTGATGAACCCGTGGATGGCCGACCGAGCGGCGTTGCGGCAGCGGTTGCTTGCCGCTGTCGATGCGGCTGCGGCCGACCCCCGCGTCGATCCGGCGCGCATCGCCGTCATCGGCTATTGTTTCGGCGGGCTGTGCGCGCTCGACCTTGCGCGTTCGGCCGATCCGCGCATTCGCGCTGCCGTCAGTTTCCACGGCGTTTATCCGCCGCCGGCGATCGGCGAGCAGGCGCCGATGACCGCCAAGGTGCTGGTCTGCGATGGCTGGCGCGATCCGATGTGCCCGCCGGCGGCCAAGACGGCACTGTGCGAGGAACTCGATGCCGCCGGCGCCGACTGGCAGTTCGTCGCCTATGGCCGCGCCTATCACGCGTTCACCGCGCCCCAGGCCGACAATCCGGCCGGCGGAATCCAGTACAACGAAGCTGCCGATCGCCGATCGTGGGCCGCGATGAGCGGGCTGCTCGATGAGGTCTTCGGCTGATTTCGGCGGTCCGGACATGAGCCTTGCCTTCCGCCTCGCAGTGCGCGAGCTTCGCGGTGGCATCAGCGGCCTGCAGCTGCTGGCGCTGTGCCTCGTGCTGGGCGTAGCAGCCCTGGCCGGCGTCGGCAGCCTCGCCTCGGCAATCAACGCCGGGCTGGCGGAGCGTGGCCAGTCGATCCTGGGCGGCGACGTCGATGCGCGGCTGACCAGCCGGGCCGCGACGGCCGCCGAGCGCGCGGCGCTGGCACGTGCCGGCGTGGTCTCCGAACAATTGCGGCTGCGCGCCATGGCCGGCGTCCCCGATGGCGAACGCACGCTTGTCGAATTGAAGGCCGTCGACGCGCGCTGGCCGCTTTATGGCCGTTTCCGCATCGAAGGCGACCGCGCCTTCCCGATCGGCAGCGTCGCGGTCGCACCGGCGTTGGTCGATCGCCTTGGTGTCCGCCCCGGCCAGCGGCTGGCGATCGGCACGCGCGAGTTCACCGTCGCCGGAATCATCGCCGAAGACCCGGAAAAGGCGGGCGAGGGTTTCGGCTTCGGCCCCGGCGTCATCATCCATGGCGAGGATGTCGCCAGCACCGGGCTGGTGACGCTCGGTTCGGTCTATCGCACCCATTACCGTATCCGCCTCGCCGCCGGCGCGGCGCCCGGCCCGGTGGTCGATCGCCTGCGCGCGGCGCTTCCCGACAGCGGTTTCCAGTTCCAGGATCGCCGCAACGGGGCACCGGGCACGCGGCAGTTCGTCGATCGCCTCGGCCAATTCCTGACGCTGGTCGGGCTGACCGCGCTGGTCGTCGCCGGAGTCGGTGTCGCCGGCGGCGTTTCCGGCTATCTCGGCGCGCGCACCAACAGCATCGCGACGCTGAAGACGCTCGGCGCCGACAGCGCCATGATCCGCGCCATCTATCTGTGGCAGATCGGGCTGGTCGCGGCGGGCGCCATCGCCATCGGCCTGGCTTTCGGCGCGGCGACTCCCTGGGCCGTGGCGCAGTTCGCCGCTGCCAGCCTGCCGGTGCCGCCGAGCCTGGTGCCGCAATGGGCAGCGCTCGGCGCCGCGGCGGCCTATGGCGCGCTGATCGCGCTGGCGTTCGCGCTGTGGCCGCTGGCCGAGGCTGCGTCGATGCCGGCGGCACGGCTGTTCCGCAGCCTGACCGAAGCGCGCGCTCGCCCCGGCGGTGGCTCCGTCGCCGTCATCGCCGGTGCCGGCCTTGCCATCGTCGCGCTGGCGATCGGCCTTGCCGAGGACCGCCTGTTCGTCGCGGCGTTCATCGGCGGTGCGCTGGCGCTGATCGCCGTGCTCGCCGGGCTGGCTGCGGCCATCGTTTTCCTGGCGCGGCGGGCGCCGCGGCCGCGCGGCCTGCTGGCGCGGCTGGCGCTGGGCAACCTCCACCGGCCCGGCGCGCCGACCCGGCAGCTGGTCGTGGCGCTCGGGCTCGGGCTGACGCTGTTTGCGACGCTTGCCGTCATCGAAACCAACTTCGCCGGCCAGATCGAACGGACGCTGCCCGACCGCGCGCCCAGCTTCTTCGTCATCGATATTCCCAACGAAGCGCTCGCCGATTTCCGCGCAACCGTGGCGCGCGCCGCGCCGGGCGGGGAAATCGTCACCGTGCCCAGCTTGCGTGGCCCGGTGACGGCGGTGAACGGTGTCGCGGTTGCCAAGCTGAATGCCCCCGCCGATGCCTGGATCCTGCGCGGTGACCGCGGGTTGAGTTATGCCGCCGATTTCCCGCCCAACAACACCCTTGTCCGCGGCGCCTGGTGGCCGAAGGACTATGCGGGCCCGCCGCTGGTCTCGATCGACGAGGAAGCAGCCAAGGCGCTGGGCCTCGACATCGGCGATAGTCTGACCGTCTCGGTGCTGGGCGTCGAAGTGACGGCGAAGATCGCCAGCACGAGGCAGATCGACTGGCAGTCGCTCGGCTTCAATTTCGCCATCCTGTTCGCGCCGGGAACGCTGGAGGCAGCGCCGCATGGCTGGATGGCGACACTGGCGGTGGCGGGGAATCGCGAACGCGCCGTCTCGGCGGCGATCGGCCGGGACTATCCGACGGCATCGGTGGTGCGGGTGAAGGACGTTCTCGGCCAGGTCGGCGAGCTTCTCGGCCAGTTGCTCGCTGCCATCCGCGCTGCGGCGTCGGTGACGATCGCTGCCGGCATCGCCGTGCTTGTCGGTGCACTGGCGGCCGGCGCCCGGGCTCGAACCTATGACGCGGTGCTGCTGAAGCTGCTGGGGGCGACGCGCGGCCAGGTGGCGCTGGCGACGCTGGCCGAATATGGCCTGCTGGCGCTGCTGGTGTCCGGGCTGGCGCTGGCGCTCGGCAGTGCGGCCGGCTGGTACATCGTGACACAGGTCTTCCAGCTTGAATGGCAGCCCGACTGGTTGCCGGTGGTGGGAACCGTGCTCGCCGGCGGCGCGGTGACGGTGCTGCTCGGGCTGGCAGGATCGTGGGCGGCGCTTTCGGCGCGGCCGAATGCGGTGTTGCGGACGCTTTAGCCGCGGTGCGACCGGCCGTTGTGCGCCATTGAAACGCGGCGCGTGATCACCGATATTGCATTCATCGCCGGCACTGGTGCCGGCTTCTGGAGGAACAAATGGTCAACCCCGATCCGCGCTCTGCCTCGATCCGGTCGAATGCCGGCGCTGCGGCTGGCACCGACGAGGGCCTGCGTTCGTACATGCTCTCGATCTACAACTACATGGCTTCGGGCGTGCTGCTTACCGGCATCGTCGCGCTGCTGGTGGCGTCGAACGAAGCGCTGCTCGGCCTTTTCTACGCGACCAATGATGCTGGCCGCCTCGGCCCGACGCTGCTCGGCTGGGCAGCGATGCTGTCGCCGCTGGCAATCGTCATAGTGATGAGCTTTGGCGTCAATCGCCTGTCGGAAGGTGCGATGAAGGCGACCTTCTGGGGCTTTGCCGCGCTGATGGGCGTGTCGATGTCGACGATCTTCATCCGCTACACCGGCGCTTCGATCGCCCAGACCTTCTTCATCACCGCAGCGGCTTATGGTGCGCTCAGCCTTTACGGCTACACCACCAAGCGCGACCTGTCGGCGATGGGCAAGTTCCTGATGATGGGCGTGATCGGCATCTTCATCGCGATGATCGCCAACATCTTCATCCAGTCGAGCCCGCTGCAGCTGGCGATCAACATCCTCGGCCTGCTGATCTTCTCGGGCCTCACCGCCTATGACACGCAGCGGCTGAAGGAAATGTACTGGCAGATCCAGGGCAGCGAGATGGTCGGCAAGTCGGCGATCCTCGGCGCGCTGACGCTGTACCTGAACTTCATCAACATGTTCCAGTTCCTGCTCAGCTTCATGGGCGACCGCCGCTGACCTGCGGCGCGGAACCCGCAGATACCGGCCCGGCGGAGCGATCCGCCGGGCCTTTTTTTGTGCGGCAGGGTCTGCTTTGCGCTGTCATCCCGGGTCAAGCCCGGGATGACTCCGGCGTCTCGATCGGAAACCGCGCTAGAGTCGATTGCGTTCAAGTGGAATCGGCACCGGCACGCTCCCCCGCCCGGCCACCCATCTTGGACAATGACCTGGGTGGCCGGGCGGGGCAGCGGGCCGGTGCCGCTCTTCTGCAATCGACCCTAGGCAGCCAGAACCTCAACCCGCCGACGCTGCCGCTTCCACCCAGTCGAGCCGGTCCTGGCCGAAAAAGAACTCGGGCCCGACGAAGAAGCTCGGTGCGCCGAAGACTCCGCGAGCGACCGCCGCTTCGGTTTCGGCCGCCAGCGCTGCCTTCACTTGTCGGTCGGCGGCTCGGTCCAGCCACGCCTCCGCATCGAAGCCCGCCGCCGTCAGCGTCGACGCCAGCACGCCGGGGTCGGCCATGTTGCGCGGCTGCTGCCACATGCCGACGAACAGCGCTTCAGCGAGGCCGTCGAAGTCGGTCGTGCCCTTCGCCGCCGTCAGCAGGCGCATCATGGTGATGGTATTGATCGGAAAATCCGGGTTCATCGCCAGTGCGATGCCTTCACGTGCCGCAAAGCGGGCCATGTCGATGTTCATCCAGGCGCCGCGCGCCGCCACCGTGCCAGGCGGGGCGTTGCCAATTGCCTTGAACACCCCGCCGAGCAGGATCGGCCGATAATCGATGCTGGCGCCGGTCCGCGCCGCGATGCCCGGCAGGCGGCGGAACGCCAGATAACTGGTCGGCGAACCGACATCGAACAGAAACTCGATGATTGCCATGGTCTTCTCCTTCAGAATTTTTCCGACCACGGCCGCAGGTCGATCTCGTGCGTCCAGGCATCGCGCGGCTGGTGATGGAGCATGACGTAATTGGCCGCGATATGATCGGGGTTCAGGATCCCGTCGCTGTCCTTCAGGGCATAGCGTTCCGGGAACCGGCTGCGGATGAAATCGGTATCGATGGCGCCGTCGATAACGACATGGGCGACATGGATGCCGCGCGGGCCAAGCTCGCGCGCGGCGGACTGGGTGAGAGCGCGCAGCGCGTGCTTGCCGCCGGCAAAGGCGGCAAAGCCGGCGCCGCCGCGCAGCGAGGCCGTGGCGGCGGTGCACAGGATGGTGCCGCGACCGCGCGGTTCCATGCGGCGACCGGCCTCGCGGACGGTCAGGAAGCCGGCCAGGGCGCAAAGCTCCCAGATCTTGCGAAAGCGCCGGCTGGTCTCGTCGAGAATCGGCATCGGCGAATTGGCACCGATGTTGAAGACAGCGACCTCGATCGGGCCGATTTCGGCTTCGACCCGGTCGAACAGCGCCACCATCTGGTCCTCGTCGCGAGCATCGGCGCCGATCGGCAGGCAGCGGCCGCCGTCCGCTTCGATTCGCGCTGCCAGCGGGGCCAGCGCTTCGGCCGTGCGGCGCACCGGCACGGCCACCAGGCCGTCCCGGGCAAAGGCGGCAGCGATGGCGCCGCCGGTGGCATCGCCGGCACCGATGACGATCGCGGCGCCGTTCATTCCGCCGTTGCCGGCGGGAACACCAGGCAGCGCGTCGTTGCCGTGGCAAGCAGCCGGCCGCGGGAATCGGTGAGGCTGCCCTGCGCCGTGGCAACGCGGCGACCGGCACTGATCACGTCGCCGCGCGCCGTCACCAGCCCGGTTTCGGTCGTCATGGCGCGCACATAGGTCACGTGCAGATCGATGGTGGTATAGCCGGTGCCGGCGCCCGGGCGGGTGTGGATGGCGCAGCCCATGCAGCTGTCGAGCAGAGTCGCGGCATAGCCGCCATGAACGCTGCCGATCGGATTATAATGCTGGGGCCCCGGCGTGCCGGTGAAGACCACCCAGCCATCGCCGGCCTCGCCTGCTTCCATGCCGATCAGCGCGCCGATCGGCGCTCGCGGCAGATCGCCGGCGATCATGGCGCGGATGATATCGATGCCGGGCAGCGCCGCCAGCGTGGCCGGATCGATCGGGCGACTATCGGCTGCATATGCAGTCATATCGGCAGTTTTCATGGCAAAGCTCCGGAAGCCGGTGAGTCGAGATGCCGGCGAGCGTCGTCGAGCAGGAACCGCAACGCTGCCAGCCGGCCGTCGCCGAGGCGATTGGCAATTTCCGCCTGCACGGCGCGCCACGCCGGCGTGGCCCGGCCGCGGCGTTCGAAGCCGGCATCGGTCAGCAGCACCAATCGCTGGCGGCGATCCGCCGGCGCGACGACGACTGTCAGCAGCCCGGCGGCTTCGAGCGGTCGCAGCAGGCGCGAAAGCGTCGAAGCATCGCTGTCGAGACGGTCAGCGAGCGCGTTGACGCTGATGCCCCGGCTGCGGCGCAGCGCGTATAGCAGGCCAAGCTGGCCGATGGTCAGCCCGTGCGGCGCCAGGGCATCGTCATAAAGACGGGTGACGCGCCGGGCGAGGCGACGAACCGCCATGGCAGTGCACGCTTCCGGGCCGGAAACGTCGCCTCGTCCTTCCCTATCGTCGGCCGGGCCGGCACGCCTGGTGCCGGTGCCGGCCTCGGGACAGGAGTCGACGGGAATCGCGGTGATGACCATCGCCTGACCATGCCACCACCTGCATATGCAAGCAATATGGCGTCAGGCGCCGAGCCAGGCGAGAGTCCGCCCCCATGCCAGATCGGCGGCGGCGCGATCATAGCGCGCCGCCGATGTGTCGTTGTTAAAAGCATGGTTGACGCCTTCGTAGCGCCAGTCCTCGGTCTTGACTCCGGCCGATCGGAGCGCGGCGATCCATGCCGGGGCGCTGGCGTTGACTCGATCGTCGAGCCCGGCGAAGTGGAATTGCATGCGGGCCCTGACGCGGGCCGCGCCGCCGATTTCGGCCGGCGAAGGGCCGTAGAATACCGAAGCGGCGCGCAATTTCGCACCCGCGGCGATGGCCAGTGAATTGACCATCCCGCCGCCCCAGCAAAAGCCGACGGCGCCGGGCCGGACGTCGCGGCCCTTTTCCCAGCTATCGAGCATGGCGATGCCGGCCAGGCCATCGGCGACCGCACTGTCGCGATCGAGCGTCGCGATCATCTGCCGGGCGATGTCGTCGGCCGACTGGCTGCCGTTGCCGCTGCGCGGCGTCTCGCCAAGGCCGGACAGGAAATCGGGCGCCATCGCAATGAAGCCATCGAGCGCCAGCCGCCGGGTGACATCGCGGATATGTTCGTTCAGCCCGCGATTTTCGTGAATGACCAGCACCTTTCGCGCGTTGGCCATGCCATCGATCGGCGCCGCCATATAGGCCATCAAGGGCCCGCGCGGCCCCTGATAGCGCAGCGTGTCGAAACGCAGCCGCGGATCGGCGGCATCGGTGCGCGAGGCTGCATCGGCCCGTGCCGAAATCAGCGGCAGCAGGGTGGCAGCCGCCGCTGCACTGCCGGCCAGCCGTGCCAGCCCGGCCAACAGGTCCCGCCGCGACATGTCGCCATCATGCGTGTAGCGATCATAAAGATCGATCATCGCCTGGCTGATCGGGGGCAATATCTTCATCGCGGAACTCCATGCCGATACGGCGGCTTTTATCGCCGTCGTGCGCCCGGCGCCACTGGCTGTCTTGCCTCGCGGCCGTGGTGCTGCTCCTTATCGATACGCCCGTCGCCGCGCCGGTCGCCGCGCCACCGACCGTGGCAGCGGCGCCGGAAATCGTCGTTCTGGCCGACCGGATGCGGCGGCTGAAACTCAGCACCCGCACCGACCGTCGCAGCGGCAAGGTCACCTGTGTCTGCAAGCGGCGCAGCGGCGATGCCGCCTTCGATACGATGATGTTCGACGCCGTCGTCACCTGCGCTGCGACGGTGAAGACTCCGGCGGAAATGGAAGCATGCATGGCGACGCCGATGGCCGGCTATGCCCGGGCGCTGGCGGCGCGCCGTGCACCCGGCCAGCCGAACTGAGGCGCCTGCTGGCCTTGTTCCAAGGCTACCATCGCAGCCGGCAACCCCCTATGGCGACGCCATGAACACCGATCGGGCGCCGCAGCGCCGTTCCCCATGGCGCTGAGCGGCCCGGCTTCAGGCCCGCTGGTGCCGGTCGTCGCGGCGGCGGCGCGGCGGCCGTGGCCGGTGCTGCTGATCGGGCTGCTGCTGACGCTTGGCGGGCTGTGGGTGGTCACCCAGCGCTTTGCGATGACCACCGATTCGTCGGCGTTGCTGTCGCCGCAAGTCGATTGGCGCGTCAACGAGCGGCGGCTCGATGCCGCCTTCCCGCAGAACGGCGATGTCATCCTCGCCGTGATCGACGGCGAAACGCCCGAACTCGCCGAAGCGGCGGCGGCGCGGCTGGCGACGCGGCTGGCGAGCGATACCAGGCATTTCCGCCGCATCGTCCGCCCCGATGGCGGTGAATTCCTCACTCGCGCCGGGCTGCTGTTCGCGAAGACGCCGGATGTCGCGGAAACCGCGGCCAGGCTGATCGAAGCGCAACCGATCCTCGGGCCGCTCGCTGCCGATCCCAGCCTGCGCGGGGTGGCGCGATTGTTCGAAACCCTGGCCAGCGGCGTTGCCCGCGGCGAGGCGAGGCCTGCCGACATCGCCGCGCCGGCCACCGCCGTCGCCGCCAGCCTGGAGGCGCAGGCCGCCGGGCTACCGGGGTGGTTTTCCTGGGGGGCATTGCTCGGCGCCGATGGGGCGGAGCTGGCGGCGCCGAAGCGGCGGCTGGTACTGGTGCGACCGGTGCTCGACTACACCGATCTCCAGCCCGGGTTGGCGGCAAGCGAGGCGATCCGCGCCGCCGCCACCGCGCTGGCGCTCGATCGGGTGCACGGCGTGCGGGTGCGACTGACCGGGGCGACCGCGCTCGATGACGAGGAATTCTCGTCGCTGGCCGAAAACATCGGCATCGTCGCGGTGGCGATCGTCGCGGCGATGATCGGTGTGCTGTGGCTGGCGATGCGGTCGTGGCGGCTGGTCGCGGCGATCATGGCGACGACGATTTCGGGGCTGGTGGTGACGGCGGCGGCCGGGCTGCTGGTGGTCGGCGAGTTCAACCTGATCTCGGTGGCGTTCATTCCGCTGTTCGTCGGCCTCGGCGTCGACTTCGGCATCCAGATAGGCGTGCGTTTCCAGGCCGAACGCCGCGCTGGAGTCGCCGCCCCTGCGGCGCTGGTCTCGGCGGCGGCCGGGCTGGGGCCGTCGCTGCTGCTTGCCGCCGCTGCCATCGCGCTGGGGTTCCTCGCGTTCCTGCCGACCGATTATGTCGGTATTGCCGAACTCGGCATCATTTCGGGGCTCGGCATGGTGGTGGCGCTGTTGTTCAGCGTGACGCTGCTGCCGGCATTGCTCGGGCTGTTCGCGCCGCCGCCGCCGGCCCCGCAGGGACTGCGGCCGCGGCTGCGAGCGCTCGATGGCTGGCTGCTGCGGCGGCGCCGGCTGGTGCTCTGGGCCTTTGCCGCATCGATGCTGGCCAGCCTCGCTTCGCTGCACTTCGTGCGGTTCGATTTCAATCCGCTGCACCTGAAAAACCCGGCAGGCGAAGCGGTGGCAACGCTTGCCGATCTCGCCGGCGATCCCGACCGGTCGCCTAACACCGTCGAGATCCTCGCCCCCGATCTCCGCGCCGCCCGCGCCATCGCGGTGCGCATGGCGAAGCTTCCCGAGGTGGCGCGCGCGTTGACCCTTGAAAGCTTCGTGCCTGCCGATCAGGACGCCAAGCTGCCGATCATCGCCGATGCTCGCGGCCTGCTCGAATTCTCGCTCGATCCGCTGGTCGTCCAACCGCCGCCCGGCGATGCCGAAACCGTGGCGGCGCTGCGCCGGGCGGCGGCGGCTCTCGCGGCTGCGGGCACCGGCGCGCCGGCGATGCAGCGGCTGGCGAGCGCCTTCGAAAGGCTCGCCGCGGCGCCGCCGACCGCACGCGCCACGGCGAGCGCTCGGTTCGTCGAACCGCTGCAAACGATGCTCGCGCAGCTGCGGCTGACGCTGGCGGCCGAACCGGTGACCCTCGAAAGCCTGCCGGCGGAGCTGCGCCGCGACTGGTTGGCGCCCGATGGACGGGCCCGCGTGCAACTGCTGCCGCGCGACCAGAGCAATGCCGGCCTCGAACGGTTCACCGCTGCCGTCCGCCCGCTGGCGCCGCAGGCGACCGGCCCGGCGATCTCTACCCAGGCGGCAGCGCGAACGGTGGCCGGCGCCTTCGTCGAGGCCGGCGCGCTGGCGTTCGCCATCGTCAGCCTGTTGCTGTTCGCCGTGCTGCGATCGGCACGCGAAACGGCGTTCACGCTGGCGCCGGTGGTGCTTTCGATCTTCCTGACGCTCGGCACCTGTGTCGTCATCGGCCAATCGATCAATTTCGCCAATATCATCGCCTTCCCGCTGCTGTTCGGCGTCGGCGTCGCCTTCCACATCTATTTCGTCATGGCGTGGCGCGGCGGCGCTACCGACCTGCTGCAATCCAGCCTGGCGCGCGGCGTGTTTTTTTCGGCGCTGGCTACCGGCATGGCGTTCGGCGCATTGTGGATCTCGACGCACCCCGGCACCGCCAGCATGGGCAAGATCCTGATGCTGTCGCTGTTCTGGACGCTGGTCTGCGCACTGATCTTCGAACCGGCGCTGCTTGGCCCGCAGCGCCAGCCGGCGCGCGGTTCAGTCTAGGCCGTGAACTCATAAAATCCATGCCCCGTCATGCCCCGGAGGGCGGCGTCAGGGAGCCCGGCAGCACGCTCGCTCATTTGCCAGATAGCGATGCTATCTGGCTGCAATCGCTCACTGCTGCCAGGCTCCCTGACACCGTGCCGGAGCATGGATTTTATGAGTTCACGGCTTAGATCCGGTCCTTCTCCGCCAGCTTGCGCGCCATTCCGGCAAGGCCCTCGCTGTCGATGGTGCCGGCGAGTTCGGCGCGCTGCACGGCGAGCTGGCTGACGCCTTCGGCGACGACATCGAGGATCTTCCACTCGCCGCCGCTCTGGCGCAGGCGATATTGCAGCACGGCGCGGTCGGCCTTGCCGGCAATGGTGACGCGGACGACGCTGCTGGTACCGCGCGCCGCGGCTTGCGGATCGGTGATGAAGCGTTCGCCGTCGAAGCGGGTGAAGTTTCTGGCCAGCGACACCGCCGAATGCCGGGTCAGCGCGGCGATGGCGGTGCGCTTGTCCTGGGGCGCCGCCGCTGCCCATTTCGGCCCGGCGACGAGTGCTGCGATGCCCGCCATGTCATAATGGCTGCGCACCAGTGTTTCGAAGCGCGCCGCCCGCGCCGCCAGCGGCAGCCCGGCCTTCATGATGGCGACGACGCCGTCGTTGTAGGCGGCAATGCGCGAAACCGGGGCAGCCGGCGCCTCGGCAGCGAGGGCAGGAACGCCAGCCAGCAGGGCGGCGAGCGAGAGCGTTGCGATCTTCATCATGGCCTCATCGCCTTTGCCGCCCGAACCGCGGCTGAACAAGACGTGCCGACGATCCCGCGGCGAACGGCCGGCTGCGGCAACGGCTCCGCACGCGCTGCGGAGGCGATGCGAATTTGGTCGCACTGTTACCGCGAGGCCATGGCGCATACTCGCGGAAACGCTATAGGAACGACGTTTACGATCGATTTTGCGGGGATGTTCCAGCGATGCGCACGCTTTTTCTCCAGGCGCCTTCCTTCGAAGGTTATGACGGCGGTGCCGGTGCTCGATATCAGTCGAAGCGCGAGATCAAGTCGTTCTGGTATCCGACCTGGCTGGCCCAGCCGGCGGCGCTGGTGCCCAATTCCAAGCTGATCGACGCCCCGCCGCACCAGTTGACCTTCGACGATATCACCCCCGACATCCTCGAAAGCGACCTCGTCATCCTGCACACCTCGACGCCAAGCTTCGCCAGCGACATCAAGACCGCCGAGATGATCAAGGCGCTGAAGCCGGCGATCAAGATCGGCCTGATCGGCGCCAAGGTCGCCGTTGAAAGCGACAATTCGCTGGAGGCCAGCACGGCGATCGATTTCGTCGCGCGCAACGAATTCGATTTCACCATCAAGGATGTGGCCGACGGCATGGCCTTCGCCGACATCGACGGCATCAGCTATCGCGACGAAGCCGGCGTCATCGTCCACAACAAGGACCGCGCGATCATCACCGACATGGACCAGTTGCCGTTCGTGACTCCGATCTACAAGCGCGACCTCAAGATGGAAAACTACTTCATCGGCTATCTGAAGCATCCGTACATCAGCTTCTACACCGGCCGCGGTTGCAAGTCGCGGTGCAGCTTCTGCCTGTGGCCGCAGACCGTCGGTGGCCACAATTACCGCGTGCGGTCGGTCGAACATGTCATCGAGGAGATCAAGTACGTCCTCAAGGAATTCCCGCAGACGAAGGAAATCTTCTTCGATGACGACACGCTGACCGACAATGCGCCGCGGGTCGAAGCGCTGGCCAGGGAACTCGGCAAGCTGGGTGTCACCTGGTCGTGCAATGCCAAGGCGAATGTGCCGCGCAAGACGCTGAAGGCGATGAAGGAAGGCGGCTGCCGCTTGCTGCTCGTCGGCTATGAAAGCGGCAACCAGCAGATCCTGCACAACATCCGCAAGGGGCTGCTGACGGCGACGGCAAAGCAGTTCACCAAGGATTGCCACGAGCTCGGCCTCGTCATCCACGGCACCTTCGTGATGGGCCTTCCCGGCGAAACCCGCGAGACGATCCAAGAAACCATCGCCTATGCCAAGGAACTGAACCCGCACACCATCCAGGTGTCGCTGGCCGCTCCCTATCCCGGCACGTTCCTCTACAAGCAGGCGGTGGAAAACGGCTGGTTCGATCCGCGCGCGCAACTCGTCACCGAACACGGTGCGCAGATTGCCCAGCTCAATTATCCGCACCTCAGCAGCCAGGAAATCTTCGACGCGGTCGAGGTATTCTACAAGAAATTCTATTTCCGGCCGCGCAAGATCGGTTCGATCGTCAGCGAAATGGTCCGTGACACCGAAATGATGAAGCGCCGCCTGCGCGAAGGTGTGGAGTTTTTCCGCTTCCTGCGCACGCGCAAGCTGGACATGGCGGCCTGAGGGCCGGGCGGGCGCCGGGGGGCGCTGCGCGTGCTGCGCCTGTGCGTGACGTCGGATGATTTCGGCGCCGATGCCGCGGTCAATGCCGCGGTGGAGGCGGGGCATCGCGGCGGCGTGCTGACGGCGGCCAGCCTGATGGTGGCCGGGCCGGCGGCGGCAGATGCGGTCGCACGAGCCCGCGCGCTGCCGGAACTGGGGGTCGGGCTGCACCTCGTTCTCGTCGACGGCGCGCCGATGCTGCCACCTGCGCGGATTCCCGATCTTGTCGGCAGCGATGGCCGGTTTCGCACCGATATGGTTCGGTCGAGCTTCGGGATGCTGCGCGGCGCCGTGCAGGCGCAATTGCACGCCGAGATCACTGCCCAGTTCGAAGCCTTTGCAGCGACCGGCCTGAAGCTCGATCACGCCAACGCCCACAAGCATTTTCACCTCCACCCGGTGATCGGCGGGCTGCTGGTCGAAATCGGCCGGCGCTTCGGTTTGCAGGCGATCCGCGCGCCGGTCGAGCCGCTGGCAGTGCTGCGCCGGGTCGAACCGGCGGCGTCGGACGTTGCGGTGCGCGTCGCCGGCGTCTGGGCACGGCGAGCGAGGACTCGCTATCGTGCAGCCGGCTTTCGCGTTCCCGATGCGGTGTTCGGACTGCGCTGGTCGGGGGCGATGACGGCAGCGCGGCTGGCACGGCTGGTCGCGGTGCTGCCGCCGGGCTTTCACGAAATCTACACCCACCCGGCGTGCGACGATCACTACCCCGGCCACGCCCCCGGCTATCGCTATCGCGACGAACTGGCGGCGCTGTGCGATCCCGGCGTTCGCGCGGCGGTCACCGGCAGCGGCGCCCGCCTCGGCAGCTTCGCGAGCCTGGCGTGAGCATGGCGGTCGTGCTCGGGCTGGCATGGCTGCTGGCTGCCATCCAGCTGCTCGCCGTCGCTATCGCGCTCGCCGGCATCGCCTATCAGGTGGCGGCGGCGGTGATCGTCGGCCGCAAGCTGCAGCCGATGCTGGCGCCGGTGCCGCACGCGCCGCTGCCGCCGGTGATCCTGCTGCGGCCGCTGCACGGGCTCGATCCGCGGCTCGCCGATGATCTGGAGGCCGGCCTGCTTCAGGATTGGCCGGGCGAGGTCCGTCTTGTCTGCGGCGTCCAGCGCGCCGATGATCCGGCGATCGGCGTCGTCGAAGCGCTTGCCGGGCGCTATCCCGGCCGGGTGACGTTGGTCGTCGATGCCGTGCGCCATGGCGGCAATGCCAAGATTTCGAACCTTGCCAACATGATGGCCGCGATCGGCGGCATCGATGCCGCTGCGGTCTATGTACTGGCCGACAGCGATGTCGGGGTGCAGCGGGATTGGCTCGGCCGCGTCATGGCAGCGCTGGCAGCACCCGGCACCGGCGCCGTCACTTGCCTCTACCATGGCCGGGTCGATGCCGGCGTCGCGGCGCGCTTCGGTGCCATGGGTATCTCCTGGGGTTTCCTGCCGTCGGTGGCGGTCGGGCTGGCGCTCGGCCTGGCCAAGCCGTGCATGGGATCGACAATCGCGCTGCGCGGGGCAACGCTTGCGGCGATCGGCGGCCTTGCTGCCTTTGCCGATGTGCTGGCCGACGATCACGCCATCGGCATGGCGGTGCGCGGGCAGGGGCTGGCGGTCGCCGTGCCCGGCTTCACCGTCGCCCATGGCTGCGCGGAACCCGACATGGCGGCGCTGGTCGCGCACGAACTGCGCTGGAACCTCACCTTGCGGCGGCTCGATCCCGGCGGCTTCGCCGGCTTCGGCCTCGTCAATCCGCTGCCGTTCGCGCTGCTGGCGGCGCCGCTGCTGCCACTTGCCGCCGGAACCGGACTGCTGGTGGCGGCGCTGGCGGCGCGGGCGCTGGTCGCCGTGCGGGTGACGGCGGCAACCGGTGTCGCTGCGGGGCCGCTGTGGTGGCTGCCGGCGCGCGATCTGCTCGGCTTCGCGCTGCTGATCGCCAGTTTCGGCGTCCGCACCGCCCAATGGCGCGGCTCGCGGCTGGCCGTGGCCGGCGACGGCCGGATCGCAGCGGCGGAGTGAGCGCGGCAAAAAGGTCTGCCCGTCGATGAGCCGGGTCGGCATCGCCGTCATCGTCGCCACCGTCGCCGGGCTGGCGATAACCCTGTGGCTGCTCGTGAAGGTCGGTTTCGCGGCGGTTTTCGGCATCATCGGGCGGGTCGGGTTGGCCGGCTTCCTCGCCTATGTCGGCCTTACCCTGGCGATTCTCGTGCTGCTCGGTGCGGCGCACGCCATCGTTGCCGGGCAGGGCAATCGCCTGCCGCTGTTCGTCTGGAGCCGGACAACGCGCGAGGCCGCCACCGACGTGCTGCCCTTCGCGCAGGCCGGCGGCATCATCGTCGGCGCGCGTAGCCTGATCGCCCGCGGCGTGCCGGCACGGCTGACCTGGGCCAGCCTCGTTGCCGACCAGACCAGCGAGTTGGCGGCGCAACTTGTCTACACGCTCTACGGGGTAGCCGCGCTGTTCCTCGTGCTGCAGGGCCGCGACGATGGCGGCGAACTGGCGCGGCTGGCGCTGCTCGGCCTCGGCGCCAGCATCGCCGTGATCCTGCTGTTCGTCCTTGCACAGCGGCCGATGCTGGCGTTGGCGGCACGCATCGCCGGCACCATGCTGCCCGGCAGCGCCGCCGGCTTTGCCGATGTGGAGGCCGATCTTGCCGCGCTCTACCGCCGCCGCGGCGCGCTGGTCGCCGGTTTCCTGCTGCACCTTGTGGCGTGGGTGGTGTCGGGGGCCGGCGCCTGGTTCGGGCTGCAGCTTCTGGGCTTCGGCGTGCCGCTGGGGTCGGTCGTGATCGTCGAAAGCCTGATCTTCACGTTGCGCACCGCGGCGTTCGTGGTGCCGGGCGCCATCGGCCTGCAGGAAGGCGCCTATGTGCTGCTGGCGCCGCTGTTCGGGCTGGCGCCGGAGGCAGCGCTGGCGCTGTCGCTGCTGAAGCGGGCGCGCGACCTGGCGCTCGGGCTGCCTGTGATGATCGCATGGCAGATCGGCGAGGGGCGGCGGCTCCGCACCTCGAAATAGCAAGTCACGGCAATGCTGGATGCATTTCGCCGGCGGCATGGCTGGCGCCGAGTGATGCGGCGCGGTAACAGCCTGCGGCAATCCGGCAGTGGTGCGACCGAATCGCACGCCAATGCCTGCCACGGCGCTGGATTTGCGCTAGATGACGGACACGATGTTGCAGAACGGAGACGAGATGGATGGGCCGCCCGGCGCCGAAGCTGCCGTGCTCGATCGCGCCGCGGGGCAGCGCACGCTGCGCATCCTGCTGGCGCAGCCGCGCGGCTTCTGCGCCGGGGTCGTGCGTGCCATCGATACCGTCGAAGGCGCGCTGCGCAAGTTCGGAGCGCCGGTCTATGTCCGCCACGAAATCGTCCACAACGCCCATGTCGTTGCCGATCTGCGTGCCAAGGGGGCACATTTCGTCGAGGAGCTATCCGAAATCCCCGATGGCGCGGTGACGGTGTTTTCGGCGCACGGCGTGGCGCGCGCCGTGGTGGCGGAAGCGAAGGCGCGGGCGCTGCCGGTGCTCGATGCGACCTGCCCGCTGGTATCCAAGGTCCATGTTCAGGTTCGCCGCTATGCCGGCACCGGCCGCCAGGTCGTGCTGATCGGCCATGCCGGCCATGTCGAGGTGATCGGCACGATGGGCCAGGTCGATGCCCTTGTGCATCTGGTGGCGCGCGAGGAAGACGTTGCCGGCCTGCCGTTCCCGCCCGAAACCCCCGTTGCCTATGTGACGCAGACGACGCTTAGCATCGATGACACCCGCGGCATCATCGCGGCGATGAAGGCGCGGTTTCCCGATATCGTCGGGCCGGAAACCAGCGACATCTGCTATGCCACGCAGAACCGCCAGGTGGCGGTGCGGGCGCTGTGTGCCGAGGCCGATCTGCTGCTGGTCGTCGGTGCCGCCAATTCGTCGAACAGCAATCGGCTGGTGGAGATCGGCGCCGCCGCCGGCATCCCGTCGTACCTCGTCGCCGATGGCGATGCCGTCGATCCGGCGTGGCTGGAGGGCGTCGCCAATGTCGGCATCACCGCCGGCGCGTCGGCCCCCGAAGCGCTGGTGCAGCATGTGATTGCGGTGATCCGCCGCTTGCGCGATGTCGAGATTGTCCACATGGAAGGCACCGAAGAGCATGTGGAGTTCCGCATTCCAGCGGCGCTTCGCGACTGACGCTTTCGATTGCCGACATCAAGCCCCGCCGACATCAAGCCCCGCCGACATCAAGAAGGTCTCCTGATGCCCTTGCCGTTTTCCCAGGTCGCCCGCATCGGCGCCTACACCGTCCGCAAGCAGCTTTCCGGCGGCAAATATCCGCTGGTGCTGATGCTGGAGCCGCTGCTGCGCTGCAATCTGGCGTGCAAGGGCTGCGGCAAGATCGATTATCCCGATGCCATCCTCAACCAGCGGCTGTCCTACGAACAGTGCATGGACGCCATCGACGAATGCGGCGCCCCCGCGGTTTCGATCGCCGGCGGTGAACCGCTGCTGCACAAGGACATGCCGCGCATCGTCCGTGGTTATCTGGCCAAGAAGAAGTTCGTCATCCTGTGCACCAACGCGCTGCTGCTGAAAAAGCGCATCGATGATTACCAGCCCGATGCCGGCTTCACCTGGTCGATCCACCTCGATGGCGACAAGCGGATGCACGACAAGTCGGTGTGCCAGGACGGCGTCTACGATACCTGCATCGAAGCCATCACGCTGGCCAAGTCGCGCGGCTTCCGGGTGCAGGTAAATTGCACCGTATTCGATGGCGAAAATGCCGATCACCTCGCCGCTTTCTTCACCACGATGAAGGAAATGGGTGTCGAAATCACCATTTCGCCGGGCTATGCCTATGAACGCGCGTCGGATCAGCAGCATTTCCTGACCCGGCAGAAGACTCGGCAGTTCTTCCGCGACGTGTTCTCCAGGGGCAATGGCGGCAAGGATTGGGTTTTCACCAATTCGCCGCTGTTCCTCGATTTTCTTGCCGGCAACCAGACCTATGAATGCACGCCCTGGTCGATGCCGCTGCGCACCGTCTTCGGCTGGCAGAAGCCCTGCTATCTGGTCGGCGAAGGCTATGTGAAGACGTTCAAGGAACTGATGGAAGGCACCGATTGGGACCAGTACGGCGTCGGCAAGTACGAAAAATGCGCCAATTGCATGGTCCATTGCGGCTTCGAAGGCACGGCAGCGGCCGATTCGATCAAGAATCCGCTGAAATTCATGCGCGTTGCCCGCCACGGTATCCGCACCGAAGGCCCGATGGCACCCGATATCGACCTGTCCAACCAGCGCCCGGCCAAGGACGTTTTCCTGAATATCGTCGAAACCGAACAGGCCCGCATCCGCGCGGTGACGCCGGAAGCCGACAAGAAGGTCGTCAACGTCGTCTGATCGGGGGCAGGCCTATCCACCCGCCAACAGCTTCACGCCGCGTTCGTTGGCAGCTTTTGCCAGCGCCCTGTCGAGCGTTGCCAGTCCCGTCTGGCGGCGGATAGCCAGTTCAAGATAGTCAGCGTCGTAAACGGTGATGTTGGCGGTCAGCGCCAGATCGAATGTCTGACGCCAGGTCTGATCGTCGGTTGCGATGTCGGTTTCCAGCGGCAGGCGCCGCAACCGTTCGAAAGACCCCTCCGCGAAACCGCGGTCACAGCGACCGCGCCGCACCGCGTTTTGGAATACATTCGCGATTTCGAGCCGCCAAATGGCGGGCACAACGGCGCCGCTGACAACGATCTGGCCGAGAACGGCATGGGCTTCCGGGCTGACTTCATCGTCGAACAGCCAGGCAAGCGCCGTCGATGCATCGAGGACCGGCTTCAAAAGCGGCGCCCCTCATCGAGCGCCTCACGGATCGACATGCCAAGCGAATGGCGCTTGCTGTCGGCAATGATCTCTGCGGCTGCCTGTGCGGCGCGAATCTCCGCCTCGGCCCTCGCTTCATGGCGCCGAATGACGATGTCGCCATCGACTGTCTCGATTTCAACTCGTTCTCCTTCGCACAGGCCGGCAAGACCGGCAACGTCGGTCGGCACGCGCACTGCAAGGCTGCGTCCCCAACGTCCGACCGTGACTGTCATCTTATCGTCCGAACTTTCGTATCCCTGCATATCCCATGCAGGCGATCGCAACTACCCTGCCAGAGGGATAGAGACGCGCTGCAACCGGCCCAGCGACGCTTGCGTCGCAGCAGCCAACCCGATCAGCGCCGGGATCTGCCACGGCCGGCGCGCCACCGCTGCCAGAACGGCCGCCATCCGCACGCCACCGTCGGGGGTAAGCGGTACGCGAGCGGCGGCCGGCAGGGTGTCGGCGGCGCTGTCGCCGATCACCCGCAGAACTGCAAAGCCCAGGCCATGCGCTGCGGCCACTTCCGCGACGACGTGGCTTTCCATGTCGACCGCCACGGCGCCGGTTCCGGCGTGCAACCGCGCCTTTTCGGCTACCGTAGCTGCCGGTGATGCGACGCCGGCCACCGCGCCGGTCACGGCACCCGGGTTGGCTGCCAGCAGACGCTGCGCCCAGTCTGGATCGGCGGCATGGCCGGCGACACCCGTGCCGATCACCAGCGTGCCCACCGCCAGTTCGGGATCGAGCCCGCCGGCCAGCCCGATGCTCAGCACGCCCGTCGGCCGCCGCACTGCGATTGCTGCGATCAGCCGCGCCCGCAACACCTCGCCATGGCCGCCGCAAGCGATGACTTCCACCCCGGCGCGTGCGATCGCCCGGGCTTCCGATTGCAGGCCGGTCGCAGCGAGAATCACGCCCGCCGCCCGCCGGGCTCACATGCCATAGGGCGTGTTCATCGAATTGCTGGCGCGCAAATTCCGATAGCGGGCCAGCGCCCACAGCGGGAAATAGCGGCGATAGCCATGATAACGCAGGTAGAATACCCGCGGGAAACCGCCGCCGGTATAATCATCTTCGGCCCATTCGCCGCTTTCGTCCTGGTTGGCCTGCAGCCATTCGATGCCGCGCGCCACCGCCGGCGACCGGGCTTCGCCGGCCGCCATCAGCCCGATCAGCGCCCAGGCCGTCTGCGAAGCGCGCGATGCCGCCGGCCGGTGCCCGGCATAATCGAGCGCATAGCTTTCGCAATCCTCGCCCCAGCCGCCATCGGCGTTCTGGATCGACAGGAGCCAACCGACGGCGCGACGCACCGGTTCGGACTGCGGATCGATTCCGGCGGCGTTCAGCGCGCACAGCGCCGACCAGGTGCCGTAGATGTAATTGACGCCCCAGCGCCCGAACCACGAGCCATCGGCCAGCTGATCCTTCAGCACATAGCTGATCGCCGCCTGCATCCGCGGGCTGTCCTTCGGTTCCCCGCGCTGCGCCAGCATCGAGATCACCCGCGCCGAAACATCGACGGTCGGTGGATCGAGCAGCGCGCCATGATCGGCAAAGGGGATATTGTTGAGGTAGTGATCGCTGTTGTCGGCATCGAAGGCCCCCCAGCCGCCGTTCTTCGATTGCAGCCCGACGGTCCATTCGATGCCGCGCTCGATCGCCTCGGCATCGCACGCCCCGCGCTTGGCCCGATCGAGCGCCATCACCACCACGGCGGTATCGTCGAGATCGGGATAATGGGCATTGCGATACTGGAACGCCCAGCCGCCGGGCCGCACATCGGGCTTGCGATCGGCCCAGTCGCCCTTCACTTCGAGTTCCTGCAGCGGCAGCAGCCAGTCGAACCCGCCCAGTGCCGCCGTCTCCGCCTCGGGCGTGCCCACCTCCAGCAGCGCGTGCGCTGCCAGCGCCGTATCCCACACCGGCGACACGCACGGCTGGCAATAGGCCTCATCTTGCTTGACGATCAGCAGCTTTTCCACCGATGCCCGCGCCGTGGCGCGCGATGCGTCGCTTTCGGCCCGGCCAAGTGCAGCGAACATCATCACGCTGTTGGCCATGGCGGGATAGATAGCGCCGAGCCCGTCCTCGCCGTTCAGCCGTTCCTCGACGAAATCGACGCAAAGTCGCATGGCCCGGGTGCGAAGGCGTTTCGGCCACAGGCCATTGCCGGCCTTCAACACCCGGTCGAGGCCGTGGAAAAACGCCGCCCACAGCCGCTTCTGGTGCGGCGCCGCGCCGACATCGACCGGTGGCCCGAAGATTTCCGGCACGCGCACGCCGCGCGGGTTTGCCGCCACCGGCTTCAGCACTTGCAGCACCAGCAGCGGCACGATGACGGTGCGCGCCCAATAGGACATGCGCGACAGGTGGATCGGGAACCAGCGCGGCAGCAGGATGATCTCCGGCGGCATCGTCGGAATGGCGTTCCACGAAAGTTCGCCGAACAGCGCCAGCTGGATGCGCGTGAAGACGTTGGCGGCCGCAGCGCCGCCGCGCGCCAGGATAGAAGCAAGCGCCCGTGCCATGTGCGGCGCGTCGGGCGCATCGCCGATCATCTTCAGCGCGAAATAGGCCTTCACCGTCGCCGAAAGATCGATGGCGCCATTGTGGAACAGCGACCAGCCGCCCGGATTGGCCTCGCTGTCGCCCTGGATGCGGCGCAGATAGACGCCGATCTTGCGTTCCAGTTCGGCATCGACCGCCTCGCCGAGCCAGTGCGTCAGCAGCACATATTCGGCCGGGATGGTCGCATCAGCCTCCAGTTCGAACACCCAATGGCCATCGCTGCGCTGCGCATCGATCAGTGCCTGCGTCGCCCTGGCGATGGCGGCATCGAGTTTCGCATCCGGAACAAGTGTCGTTGTGGTCATCATCCCCCCTTAGCGCAGTGCCGCACCGAGGGGAAAGCATGCGGCCGGCGGGCTCATCGCGGCGGCCAGCAGCGGAACGAAAGGACTTCGCAACGAACCGACCCTGTTCAGGTGCCGAGCGAGGCGGCCAGAAAGCCGGATCGCAGTGCGCCCTCGATCGTGGCGGGCAGGCCGGTAGCCGTCCAGTCGCCGGCGAGCGCGAGGTTCGACCAGCGGGTGCGCGCCGGCGGCCGGCGGGCGTCCTGCGCCGGGGTGGCGGCAAAGGTGGCGCGCTGTTCCTTGACGATCTGCCAGCGCGGCAGTTCCGGCGGCAGGTCGAGGGCCCGGGCGACATCGTTCCACAGCCGCGCCGCCAGTGGCTCGCGCGCTTCGGCGGCGACCGCGTCGGCGCAGCTGATGGTCACCGAAATCCGGTCCTCGAAGGCGAAGATCCATTCGGCGGTGCCGCCGAGCACGCCGACGATCATCGGCGTTCCGGGCGGCGGCGCACAGGCGAAATGGCCGTTGACGATGGCGTGAAAGCGATCCGGAACGACAAGATCGGGCACCAGATCGGCGGCGACCCAGGGCGGCACCGCCAGGATAACGGAGTCGCCGGCGGCAACCGGAACGACGCCATCGCCGAAATCGAGGCCGGTCACGCGCGCTTCGTCGAAGACGAGACGCCGCAACCGCTGCTTCAGCGCGATGCTCGCGCCGCGGCGTTCGAGCATTTCCAGCGCCGGATCGACAAATGCCGCCGCCAGCGACGGATGCGCGATGCGCGGCCGATAGGCATCACCGCCGATGACCAGGGTTTCGCGGACGATGGCGCCGGCGAGATCGGCGCTCGCCTCGTCCGGCGGGGTGTTCAGTGCCGACACGAAAAACGGTTCGAGGAGTTTGTGCCACAAGGCCCCGCGTTCCGGGATCAATTGGCCCAGCGTCAGCCCCGGCGCCTTCTTGAGGAACCGCGCCAGCGGCAGATAATCGCGCGGGGACGTGCCCGGCACGCGGCGGTTCGCGTCGAAAAGCCACCACGGCAGCCGGCCACCACTCGGGCGTATCTGCCAGCGCGCGCCGCTGCCGATATCGACCCAGTGGAAATCGGCATTGTCGGGCCCGGCGAGGCGGTCGCTCGCGCCGATTGCCGCCAGATAGCGGTTCACCGCGGCATTGCCCGAAAGCACCAGATGGTTGCCGTTGTCGATGCGCGCGCCGATCTGCGGATCGAAATAGGATCGGCAGCGCCCGCCGGCCTGCGCCGCGCTGTCGGACAGGCTGACGGCCAGCCCGCGCTCCGCCAGACCGACGGCAGCCGCAAGCCCGGCCATGCCGGCACCGATGACGTGAACGCGCGGGGTTGTCAGGGAAGCAGCTTTCGACCGTCCGCCGCTTCAGCCGACAAGGCCGTGGCGCAGCACCAGCCACGCCAGGTGGCGCTTGCCGATGCGGGCGCGGGTGCGCGGCGGCGCCCAGCCCTGCGCCTGCATCTTGCCCAGCAGACGTGCATAGACTTCGCCCATCAGCCGCGGCGTGCGCTGGCGACCGGAGGGGCGCTCACGCATGATGCGGCGGGCCTCGTCGAAGTGGCGCTGCGCTTCGACGGCGAGCGACTGGCAGACGGCATCGACGCGGGGGTCCGCAACCACCGCGAGCGGCGATCGTGCCGCGATGCCGGCGGCGCCGAGCGCTTCCTCGGGCAGATAGAGCCGGCCGATCGCCGCATCCTCGTCAAGATCGCGAATGATGTTGGTGATCTGCAGTGCGTTGCCGAGGTGGTGGGCGACTTCGACTCCGGTGGCCCGGGTCATCCCGAACGTGTGCACCGAAAGCCGCCCGACGGCGCAGGCAACACGGTCGATGTAGAGATCGAGGTCACGGCGCTTCGGCGCGACGATGGTCGCATCGACATCCATCATCATGCCATCGATGACGGCGAGGAAATCATCGAGCTGCAAGTCGAAACGGTCGATGCCCTCGGCGAGGAATTCCAGCCGGCACGGCCGTTCGCCGGCGTAGCGGCGGCGCAGGTCGCTGGCCCATTCGATCAATTCGGCGCGGCGCACCTCGCGCGGCCGGTCATCCGAATCGGCGATGTCGTCGACCTGGCGGCAGAAGGCATAGATGGCGAACATCGCTCGCCGTTCGGCCTTGGGCATCAACCGCATGGCAGCATAGAAGCTGCTGCCCGACGCTTTGGCTTCGACGGCGTCGAGCGCAGCTTGATCGATGACGGCGGTCATGGCCGACGTGCCTCCGGTTGACGCACTCGCCTTATCCCATTTCGCCGCCACCACAAAGCCGCGCATGCCCGGCCGGCGATGGCCAGCGCCTCGGCCTTGCCATGGTGGCGGCGCGCGGCAAATGGCGCCGCCTCCAGCCGGGCTACGAGATCGACGGCAAGCGCGTGGATGACGGCGACTTCATAGGCCAGCCCCGGTGCCGCGATCGCGCCGGCGAAGCCCGCCGCATCGGCGAGCAGCGGCCGGCAGCGCGTCGCCAGGCGGCGAACGACATCGGCGAGCGGCGGCGGCGGCGGCGCTTCCGCCAGCACGTCGGCGGCCAGCCCCGCCGCTGCCAGCGCATCGGCGGGAAGATAGACGCGGTCGAGTTCGTGCCAGTCCTTGCGGCAATCCTGCAGGTGATTGATGATCTGCAGCGCCTCGCACAGCGCATCCGACGCCGGCACCAGCGCCGCCGCCTCGCCATGGACATCGAGCATGAAGCGCCCGACCGGCATCGCCGAATGGCGGCAATAGCACAGCAGATCGCCCCAATCGGCATAACGCGACTGGGCGATATCGCGGCGAAAGGCCACCAACAGTTCGGCGGCATTGGCAAGATCGAGCCCGCGCGCCGCCATCATGCTGCCAAGCGTCACCGCCACCGCCGGCAACCCGGCAGTCGCCTCGCCGCGCGCGCCGACGGCCAGCCCGGCCGCCATCGCATCGAGGCGTTCGAGGCGCTCGGTCGCCGGCGCGCGCGCATCGCCGATATCGTCGGCAGCGCGCGCAAAGCGGTAATAGGCCATCACCACCGGCCGGTGCCGCGCCGCGATCAGCCGCGACCCGACCGGAAAATTTTCCTGGGTGGCGCCCTTGCCCGAGGTGAAAGCGTCGCTCATGCGCGAACCGCCTGGGCACGGCCCTTCCACATCCCGCCGCGCCCCCGCCAATGCTGGACCGCGCTGTCGAGGGTGAACCCCGTGTAGCACAGCGCTGTCAGCGGCAGCAGCAGTGCAAAAACCGGCGACACGCCATAAAAGCCGAGGATCGGCAGCATCGTCATCGCCATCAGCCCCCAGGCCGCGGCGCCCATCGCCTGGCCCCAGCCGCCGCCCGCCGCCACCAGCGCCACCGGCAGCAGATAGACCAGCGTCATCCCGGCCAGCGTGCCCAGCAGCGCCAGCGGCGAATAGCCGATCTGCGCATAGGCCGATCGCGACACCATGCGGCGGATGTCGCCGAAACCATAGGGCCGCAGGCTGTGGACGCGCTGGCTCAGCCCCAGCCACAGCCGGCCGTGCGGTGCCAGCCGCCGCGCCAGCGCGCAATCGTCGATGATCTCGTGCGCGATGCTGGCGATGCCGCCGGCGCGGGCCAGCACCTCGCCCCGCACCAGCACGCAGCCGCCGGCCGCCGCGGCGCCGCCGGGGGTGTTGACCCGGCCGAACGGGAACAGCATCGCGAAGAAATAGACGAATGCAGGGATCAGCAGCCGCTCGGCAAGGCTGCGGCAGTGCAGGGTCGCCATGATGCTCGCCGAGCCAAGGCCGTCGCGCTGCAACCGGCTGGCGAGGCGGCGCAGGCTGTCCGGGGCATGGCCGATATCGGCGTCGGTCAGCCAGACAAGGTCCGGCGTGCCGGCGGCGGCGATGCCCTGTTCGAGCGCCCACAGCTTGCCGGTCCACCCCGGCGGCCGCGGCGCACCGGTCAGTACCGTCAGCCGGTCGGTGCCGAGCGCGCGCGCCGCTGCCGCGGTGCCGTCGCCGCTCTGGTCATCGACGAGGATGACTTGGAAATCGCCCGGATAATCCTGGGCCAGCACGCTGCCGAGCGAGCGTGAAATGACATCGGCTTCGTCGCGTGCCGGAATGACGGCGACGACCGATGGCCAGGCCGCCGGTTCCGGCAATGCCCCGGTGTCGCGGTCGGCAAAGCGCCAGAAGCCGCCGCGGCCGAACGCCAGCACCAGCCAGATGCCGAGCACCAGCACGCCCGCAGCGGTCATGCCGCCACCTGCCCGTGCGAGCGAAACCATGCCAGCGCATCGTCGAGCGCTTCGGTCCACGGCCGCGCCTGCCACGCCAGCACCCGCGCTGCCTTGCCGGACCCGAAAAACATGATGTTCCGCGACATGGCGAGGCCGTCGCGAGTCAGCATCGGTTCCTTGCCGGTCACCTGCGCCACTGCTTCGGCGACCAGCGCCAGCGGGTAGAGCGGCGCGTGCGGCAACCGCAGCGTCGGCGGCTTGCGGCCCGTCCGCACCGCGATGGCGGCAAGCAGGTCCTTCAGCGACACATCGGCACCGCCGAGGATATGGCGTTCGCCGATCGCGCCAGCCCGTGCTGCCGCGAGATGGCCGGCAGCGACATCGTCGACATGGACAAGGTTGAGCCCGGTATCGACGAACGCCGGGATCCGGCCGTGGGCGGCATCGACGATGATCCGCCCGGTCGGTGTCGGCTTGATGTCGCGCGGGCCGATCGGAGTCGACGGATTGACGATGGTGACCGGCAGGCCATCGGCCGCCATTGCCTCGACCAGCCGTTCGGCGAGCACTTTCGATCGCTTGTAGGCGCCGATCGCTGCGTCCGGGGTCAGGGCCGCGCTTTCATCGACGGCGCGGCCGTCGGTGCGCGGTTTCAGCGTCGCAACGCTGCTGGTGTAGACGATGCGGCCGACACGGGCAGCGCGCGCGGCTTCCATGACGGCGCGCGTGCCGTCGACATTGGTGCGGATGATTTCCTGCGGGTCGCGGGCCCACAGCCGGTAGTCGGCAGCGACATGGAAAACGAAATCCATGCCGTCGCACGCCCGCGCCATCGCCCCCGCATCGCGCATGTCGCCTTCGAAGATCGCGGCGCCGCTGCCGTCGACATTGCCGCGCACGCTGCCGGCGCGGACCAGCGCACGCACATGGGCGTCTTCGCCGATCAGCGCGCGGACCACTGCCGATCCGACGAAACCGCCGGCGCCGGTGACCAGCGCTCGGGCTCCGGCAAAGTCGGTCCGGCGCTCAGCGGCTGGCGGCAAGGTCGCTGCTCGCCGCTGCCCGGCCCGGTTGCGCCCGACCGAGTTGCGCCCGACCGAGTTGCGCCCGGCCCGGTTGCGCCCGACCGAGTTGCGCCCGGCCGAGTTTCGTCGCAACGAAGCGCATCTGCGCCTGGGCTTCGCTGCGCAGCCCGGCATCGGCGGCCATACCCGGCCGCACCGGCGCCTGCAGCGCCACCTGCAAGAAGCGCTCGGCTTCGGCGAAGCGCTTCGTATCGATCAGGAAGTCGGCCATCGCCAGATTGTTGGCGATGCCCCGCGGATCGACCGCCAGCGCCTGACTGATCAGCGCCTGGGCCTTGCGCCGGCTGCCGAAAGCGATCGGTGCGCCCGGCACCTGGAAATACAGCACCCCGAGCTGCCGCGCCGCCATGGCGTCCGCCGCCGCCGGATCGAGCGCCATCGATGCCTCGAAGGCGTCGCGCGCCTCGGTGACCAGCCGCAACCCGGTGAGGCCGCGAACGATGCCGGCCTTGGTCGTCAGCAACATGCCGCGCCAAGCCAGCGTTTCGGCCCGCTGCCGTGGCGACCCCGCCGGCGCAATGGCAGCCAGCAGCGTGTCGATCTGCGCCAGCCGCGCCGCCTCCGGTGCCGTGCCGTAATTGGCCGCGGCCCAGCCCGCCTCCAGCCGCGCCGACGACGGCGTTTCGGCAAGCGCCGGAACGGTGAGGAGAAGGGCGAAAAGCAGCATGCGCATCGCTCCCCCGATACGCGGGTTGCAGCTTGGCCGGCAAGTGCCGGCGGTCCTGGCGGCGGGGTGCCGGTGGTTTGGGCGGGCCGTTTTACCGCAGCGCGCTGGCGATCAGTCTTTCCGCGGCCTCGATCCCGCTGGCGGTGCCGACGATCCGGCCATTGCGACCGACCACGACATAGAACGGATAAGCGCTGTTCGACCATTCGCTCGAAACCCGCCCGCTCGGGCCGATCCATAGCTGTTCGCCGGGATGCGGCCGGCGCGCCAGCCAGCGCCGGACCGTTTCCGGACGATCGTCGCCGCTGATCGAAACGATGTGCAGCTGCGGGTTGGATCGCTGCAGCGCCGCCAGCCGGGGCAGCGCGGCGATGCACGGCGGGCACCAGGTCGCCCAGAAATCGATCACCAGCGGCCGGCCCCGCCAGCCGGCGACACCGGGCCGGTCGCCAGCCAGCGTGGCGGCGGTGATCGGCGGCAAGATTGCCCCGGCGGCAAGGTTTTCCGCCTGGAACAGGGTGGCGGCCGCGACATTGGCCAACCGCGGCGGGTCGCCGGCGCCCGTCAGCGTGCTCGGCAGGCTGCCGGAATCGCTCGCCAGCCGGCGCAGGGCGACGAGCGCTGCACTGCGGCGCCCTTCGGCAAGGTCGCGCCGCGCCAGCATCAGCCGGGCCGTTGCGGCAACCTGCCGCGACCGGGTGGCGTCGCGCAGTGCTTGCAGGCGTGCGGTCGCATCGGGCAGCGCGCTGCCGTCCCACCAGCCCTCGATGACGGCAGCGAGGCGCGGATCGTCGCGATGGCGAACCACCAGCCACGCCCACGCCGCTTTGGCGTCGTCGGCACTGCCCCATTTCAACAACAGCGATTGGGCCCGCATGCCGGCAGGATCGTCGGTCCTCGCCAACTGCCGCAGCGCTGCCAATTGCAGTGCGCGGGTCGCCAGAGAATCGCCGATCGTGGTGCTCGCCCAGATCGCCGATTGCGCGCGATCGACCGCTGCCATGCGGCCGGTGTCGCCGCCGCTGGCGGCGGCAGGCCCGGCGCCGGCGAGGATCGCCGCCAGCATCGCCAAGGGGAGGCACTTCATCGGGCATTTTCCACGGCAAGATTGCGCTTCAGAAAGGCGATGGTCGCGGCCCAGGCGGTGGCGCGCGCCGCGGCGATGCCGTTGGCAGTGCCGCCATTGCCGACCATCGCCGAAACCGGCTCGGTTCCCGGTCCGGCCAGGGCATGGCCGGCGTCGGGCCAGGTCAGCAGTGCAGTCTGGCGCCCGGCGGCGGCGCGGCGGGCCGCGATGTTGCGCGCCATGGTGCCCGATGCCCAGACGCGGTCTTCGTCGCCGCCGATCACCAGCATTTCGCCGGCGAAATCCTCTACCCGAATGGTCGCCGCCGCGACGCTCGCCGCATTGGCGGCGCGGCCGGCGTCGTGGGGCCGGCGCGTTTCAATCCGCTCTTCGCGGGCTATGCGCGCCAGCTCCAGATTCATGCCGAGATACGGCACGAACGGCAGCGGCCGGCCGTTCCAGCCGAACGAGGCGGTGGGCTGGCCGGGGGCGCCCCAGCCTTCCCAGACGACGTCGCTGGGCACGACACCGACCACGGCCGCCAGCCAGGGCAGGCGTGCGGCGGCCAGCATGGCGAATTCGCCGCCCTTCGACACGCCCCAGATGGCGATGCGGCGTGCATCGATCCCGGGGTGGCGATCGATCCATGCCTTCACCTGCGCCAGCCGATCGACCGGGATTTCGGTAAAGCTGGTCGGCAGGCCGGGGACGATGTCGGCAGGGTCGTAGCCGGGCGAGTAATAGGGCAGCCCGAGCACGGCAAAGCCCTGCGCCGCCAGCATCGGCGCGTAGGTTTTCGCCGTCGCGGCGCCGCCTTCGGAGCCGCCGACGACGATGACCGACGGCAGGCGCGCTGTCGCCCGATCCGCCGGGCGAGCGAGCACGGCGCCGGGAAAGTCGGGCACCGGCCGCACGCTGACCGTGGCCGGCAGTGCCGGGATCGCCAGCGTTAGCGTTTCGCCGCCGGCCATGCGGGCGGTGATGCGCCCGGCGCCATCGGCAAGATCGGTGGCAGCATCGGCAGCGGCCGCGTCCGGCTGGACGCTCCACAACGGTCCGGCCGCCGAAACGCCGGTGTAACTGCCGGCGATCGGGGAATCACGGCCGGTATCGACGCGGCCATCGGGGCCGGCGCGAAATCTGGTTTCGCTGCGCAGGGTGCCGCCGGCCCGGTCGCTGCGCCGTTCGCCGACGAGCGTTACGAGCATGCCGGCCGCCACACCGGTCACCCGGACCGGGGCAGGTTCGGCATCGGCGAGGCTGGCCGGGCCGGAAAGCGTGGCGGCGGCAAGGCGGACCGGCAACATGACGAAAAGCAGAACGACGGCGAGCGACAGGGCGGAGGCAGGCGGAGCAGGGCGCATGACGGGCTTTCGAAAGCGGTGGGTGCCCCGATCACTGGCGCTGCCTTCGATCCGCGCGAGCAAAAGCCGTCAATCGACACCCCGGCCGGTGAAGCGCCAGCGTCATACCATGAACGAGCGCAGCAATTGTGCGCCGCTGCGGCTGCTGGTGATCGAATCGCCGTTGCGCATGTGCAGCGTCAGCCGGCCGTTGCCGGCCGGTTCGGCCCGGTCCAGACGATCGAAGTTGACGATCGTCGAACGGTGCACCCGCAAGAAGCGCGCCGGATCGAGCCGCGCTTCGAATTCGGTCAGGCTGAGCCGCACGAGGTGACGCCCGGCCAGCGTCGCGACTTCGGCATAATCCTGCGCCCCCACGATCAGCACGATATCGCGTACCCGCACCGGCATCAGTTCGTCGCCGGCCCGTGTCAGATAATGTTCCAGCCGCGGCGCGCGGTCGTCGACGATGGTCAGATTGGCCGCCACGCGCCCGCCGCGAATGGCGTAGCAGGTCGCCGCAACCGCGGCGTAGATCACCAGGCCCTGGAAAACCTGCCAGGTGAAGGCCGGCCCGGAAAATCCGCCGATGCGGAAACTGCCGCCGGCAAGGCCGTTGAAAAATGCCAGCATCACCACGATGCCGGCATACCAGAAGGCGGCGAACACCACCGCCACCACGGCATGCGCGACGACCTGGCGGGGCACCGAAAGCTTCAGCACCTGATCGCGCAACAGGCAGTGCGTCATCATCGCCAGCAGCAGCAGTGGCAGCACATTGGCGAGGGCATCGCGCGCCGCCTGCAGCGGCGGCGACGGCACCGTATTGATGAAAACGAAGCTGTAGAGCGCCCACAGGACCGCGCCGCCGCCCAGCCACAGCGCCCGCGCCGTCGGCGGCAGCATCGGCCGGCGCGCCGCCGCTGCCGGGGATGACGAATCGGATGGCATGACGTTTTTATGCCATGATCGGCGCAGCGTCGGCCATGCGATGGGCAGGCCGATGCTGCCGGCCCCGATGGCCTGCGGCGATCATTCGCGGAACTCGGCCAAGTCGGGGATGCGAGTGAAGGCGATGCGCGGGCCCTGGCTGCGCGAGGCGCCGATCTGGTCATGGCCGATGGTCACGGCGTCGCGGCCCCAACGGGTGTTGACCTTGTCGAGGGCCTGCGACAGCGCCAGCCGCCGGGTTTCGACCCGGCTGTCGAGCGCGGTACCGGCGTCGAACAGATTGCGCTGCACGCCTTGCGCCGGCACCAGTTCGGCAAGCGTCACGCCGACCTGCAGGAATCGCCGCCCGCTGAATTCGCTCAGCATCCGCGCCCACAGCGTCTCGAGCCCGGCGAGCAGGCTGATCGTGTCCATCACCTGCGGCAGCCGCAAGCCGTGCGACCAGCGTTCCGAAACCGCGTCGCGCCCATCGCGTTCGCCCTTCACCGACAATCCCAGTTGCCCGGCCCGGCAATCGCTGCGCCGCAGCCGCGTTGCGGCCTTGGCAAGCAGCCGCCGCGCCACCAGCCGGGCACGATCGGGGCTGCGCTTTTCGGGACCCAGCACGTGCGAATGCCCGATGCTGCGCGTTTTGGTCGCCAACTCGGGCAAATCGGCGCCGCGCAGCAGCCAGTGCATCCGTTCCCCCCAGACGCTCCCCCACGCCGCCCGCGCCTCGCGCGGATCGAGCGCCAGCAGCCGTTCCATGGTGACGATACCGGCCACCGCCAGCCGGCGTTCCATGTTGCGGCCGACGCCGGGAATGTCCGACAGCTTGAGCCGGGCCAGCCTCGCCGCGATCGCGTCCTGCGGCAACAGCGTCAGGCCATCGGGCTTTTCCATGTCCGCCGCCATCTTGGCGAGCAGGCGATTGGGGGCGACGCCGATCGACGAGGTCAGGCATTGCCCGACATTGGCGCGGATGCCGGCCTTTATCGCCCGGGCGATGGCAGTGACGGCGGCCGGGCTGTTTTCATTGTCGAGAAGCCGGCACGCGACTTCGTCGATCGAGCCGACGGCAGTCACCGGCACATGGCGGCCGACTTCCGCGATGATGCGATGGTGGAAGCGAACATATTCGTCGTGGCGGCCGGGAACGATGACGAGATCGCGGCACAGCGCCTTGGCTTCCCAGATTTTCGTGCCGGTGCGGATGCCATAGGCCTTGGCTTCGTAGCTGGCGGCGATGGCGCTGGTCGCGTCGGTGTGCACCGGCGCTACCACCACCGGCCGGCCGCGGATGGCGGGATCGAGCTGTTGTTCGACGCTGGCAAAATAGCTGTTGAGGTCGAGATACAGCCAGCGAAGGGGGAGCGACTCGGCCATCGCGAAACCCTAGCAGAACCAGAACAAAAAAGGAACGCTGCGCCCTGCCGTCGCATCCCCGCCACCGGGTTCACCTCGGCTCGCGGACTGGCTAAAGTCGTTATGGGGGACCGAATGGATAACGCGAAAATCGACGAACCGGCGGGGCTGAGGGCGGTTGCGGCGGATGAACTCGCCGGGCGGCAGTTGCGCTATTACGACTTCGCGATGGCGGCGTTTGCCGTGATCCTCATCTGTTCCAACCTGATCGGCGCCGGCAAGCAGGCGACCTTCACGCTGCCCGGCTATGGCCCGGTGATCTTCGGTGCCGGCATCCTGTTCTTCCCCTTGGGTTACGTCCTCGGCGACGTGATGACCGAGGTCTATGGCTATGCCCGCGCGCGGCGGGTGGTCTGGGTCGGCTTTGCAGCGTCGGTTTTCGCCGCGGCGATGGCGTTCGTGGTCGTGTCGCTGCCGGCGGCACCGGGCTGGGCCGGGCAATCGGCGCTCGCCGAAGTGTTCGGCCAGGTGCCGCGGATCTTCGTCGCTTCCATCCTTGCGTTCTGGGCCGGCGAATTCGCCAATTCCTTCGTTCTGGCCCGGATGAAGGTATGGACCGGCGGCAAGCATCTGTGGACGCGGACGATCGGTTCGACGGTAGTCGGGCAGGGGGTCGACAGCCTCATCTTCTATCCGCTTGCCTTTCTGGGTGTCTGGGAAACCAGCGCGGTGATCGAAGTGCTGGTGACCAATTACCTGCTGAAAGTATTGTGGGAAATCGTGCTGACGCCGGTCACCTATCGCGTGGTTGCCTGGTTCAAGCGGGCCGAAGGCCTCGATGTTTTCGATACCGCCACCGATTTCACGCCGTTCGCGACAAGAGTCTGACGTCGGGGGTTTAACCCAGCGCAGCGTGCAGCGCCTCGAACATCGCGCGGCCATCGGTGCCGCCCTGCGCCGGTTCGACCAGGCGTTCCGGGTGCGGCATCAGGCCGAGGACGTTGCCGCCGGCGTTGACGATGCCGGCGATGTCGCGCGCCGAACCGTTGACTGGCTCTTTGTAGCGGAACACCACCCGGCCCTCGCCCTCCAGCCGGTCGAGCGTTTCGGCATCGGCGACGTAGTTTCCGTCGTGATGTGCCACCGGGATGCGGATCGTCGCCCCGGCATCGTAGCGGGCGGTGAACATCGTGCCGGCGTTTTCCACCCGCAGCGCCACGTCGCGGCAGACGAAGTTCAGCCCGGCGTTGCGCATCAGCACGCCGGGCAGCAGCCCGGCCTCGGTCAGCACCTGGAAGCCGTTGCAGACGCCGAGAACGGCGCGGCCCTCGCCGGCCGCGGCAACCACCGCCTGCATCACCGGTGACCGCGCGCTCATCGCGCCGGAACGCAGGTAATCGCCATAGGAAAAGCCGCCGGGCAGCGCGATCAGGTCGAGCCCGGGCGGCAGTTCGGCGTCGCGGTGCCAGACCATCGCCGGCGCTTCGCCGGTGACGCTCTCGATCGCGACGGCAAGGTCGCGGTCGCAATTGCTGCCGGGGAAGACGATGACAGCAGATTTCATCGGGGGCTTTTCACGTTATCTCGATCCGGTAGGTCTCGATCACCGTGTTGGCGAGCAGCTTGCGGCACATCTCGTCGATCGTCGCTTCGCTGGTGCCATCGGCAAGGTCCAGCTCGATGATCTTGCCCTGGCGCACCGCGGCGACGCCGCCGAAGCCCAGCCCGCCGAGCGCCTGGCCGATCGCTCGCCCCTGCGGATCGAGGACACCGGGTTTCAGCGAGATGGTGACACGGGCTTTCATGGCGCAGCCTCTAGAGAGGCGCGCCGCCGGGGTCCAGCCCCGACGGCTGCCGGCCGGACGCCGCGCCAAAGTTCACGAAGGTCAGCGAATTTGCAGTTTTTCGTGCCAGCGCAGCGCCCGGGCAAGAATGCGCGCCACCGTCGCGGCGGCGGGCGGACGCACGCGCGTTTCGACAATTCCGCGACCCTCGCGGCGTTCGGCGCGCAGCGCCAGCGCCGCCACCAGCGAACTGCCCGGGCGCTGCACGGGCACCGGCGCCAGCGCCGCATCCCAGGCGGCAGCGAAATCGATCGCTGCCGGATGGCGGCGCAAGCGATAGGCCGACGATGCCGACAGGCCGGCCGCGGTCGCTGCGACGGCGACTCGCCGGGTTTCGGCAAGGGCCGCAAGAAAGCTCGCCTGGCGAGCGGGAGTCCAGCCATCATGGCGGGCGCGGCGGGGGACGGGGCTGTTCATCGCGGCACCGTAACCGATCCGGTCCGGTGTAGGACAGCGGGACCAGCCTGCCGGGCACGGCTGCACTGCGGCCGCAACATGCTTTGCCAGCGCCAGCGCCGATGCAGCGCCAGCGCCGATGCAGCGCCAGCGCCGATGCAGCGCCAGCGCCGATGCAGCGCCCGCGCCGATGCAGCGCCGATGCAGCGCCGCGCAACATCCCGCAACATCCCG
>JBBQWE010000003.1:0-47769 GCA_038210855.1 Sphingomonadales bacterium
CCTTCTCCACCTCATCCGCTTCGGGGGCATATGAGCGAACAGATCGACGCGACGGCGCTGATCGAGGCGGTGGCGGATTTCCTGGGCCAGCTGGAGCCCGAACTGTCGGGCCGCCAGGCCTTTCACGCCAAGGTGGCGCGCAACGCGCTGGCGATCGTGGTCCGCGAACTGGCGCAGCACCCGCAGGCGGCGGAAGCGGCGGCGCTGGGCGGCTTCCTCGGCCATGATGCCGGAATCGACGCGCTGCGCAGCGAGCTTTGCGGGCGGCTGCGCGCCGGGCAGTTGACGCCGGAAACGCCGGGCCTGCTGGAAGCGCTGACTGCGGCGACGCTGGCGCGAGCCGCCGTCGACAACCCGCGCTATTCGACTTTTCGCCGGCTGGCGCCCGAATGACGGCCATGCCGGTGGCGGCTGCCGCATCCGCACCGGCCAGTCCGTTGCTGACCGCGCCGATCCTGCCGATGCTGCTGCGCTTTGCGGCGCCCAACATGGGCGGGATGCTGGCCGGGTCCGTCGCCGCGATTGCCGAAACCGCCTATGTCGGCAGCTTCGGGATCGCAGCGCTCGCCGGCATGGCGGTGGTGTTTCCGACGATCATGCTGCAGGGGATGCTTTCGGCCGGCGCCATGGGCGGCGGGATTTCGTCGGCAGTGGCGCGCGCGCTGGGCGCCGGTGACCAGGCCCGCGCCGACGCCATCGCGTTTCATTCGGTGCTGATCGGCCTGGCCGCCGGGGTCACGACGACGCTGGTGATGCTGGCGGCGGCGCCGGCGATCTACACCATCCTGGGCGGCCGCGGCGAGGCGCTGGACGAAGGCGTGCGCTTTGCCCGGATCGCGTTTCTCGGCGCGACGGGTGCCTGGCTGCTCAACCTGCTGTCGGCGGTGGCGCGCGGTGCCGGCAACATGGCGGTGCCATCGGTAATCCTGCTGGCAGCGGCGGTATTGCAGGTGGCGATCGGTGGCGCCCTCGGCCTTGGCTGGGGGCCGCTGCCACGCCTCGGCATGGCCGGGGTTGCCGCCGGGCAGGTCGTCGCCGGCACCATCGGTGCGGTGGTGTTGTGGCGTTATCTGGCGTCGGGGCGCGCCCGGGTCAGGCTGGCGGTGATGCGGCCGTCCTGGGCGGTGATGCGCGACATTCTCAAAATCGGTGGCCCGGCCTGCCTGTCGCCGTTGCAGACGATCGCCACCGTGCTGATCCTCACGCGCATCGTTGCCGGCCAGGGGCCGGCCGCGCTGGCCGGCTATGGTATCGGCACCCGGCTCGAATTCCTGCTGGTGCCGATCGCCTTTGCCATCGGCGTCGCCTCGGTGCCGATCGTCGGGGTGGCCATCGGCGCCGGCGATGTGGTTCGGGCGCGGCGCACGGCCTGGACGGCGGGCGCGCTGGCGGCGGCGCTGCTTGGCGGCATCGGCATCATGCTGGCCGTGTGGCCGATGCTGTGGATCGGAATGTTCACCAGCGATGCAGCGATTGCTGCGGCCGCTGCCGGCTATTTCCGCTGGGCGGGGCCGACCTATGTGTTCTACGGCGTCGGGCTCAGCCTGTATTTCTCGTCGATGGCGGCGGGGCGGATTCGCGGCGTGTTGCTGGCGGGAACGTCGCGGCTGGGAATCGTTGCGATCGGCTGGCTGGTGTTCAGCGTGGTGCCGCCGTCGCCGGGGATGGTCTTTGCCCTCGTGGCGCTGGCGATGACCGGATACGGGCTGGCGTCGATCGCTGCGGTGCGCTGGGCCGATTGGCGACCGCAATCGCATTGAGCCATGATGGCGGCTCGAACCGGAGCTTTGCAATGACCGTTCCCGATCACGTTAATCTTGATGCAAGCATCGATCCGACCCGCGATCAGGTCCGCGCATTGCGCGATCATGGCCGCGACGGCCCGGTGGTGATGCTCAACCTGCTCAAGTTTCGCGCGCTGGCGCGCTACCCGGACGGGCAGGGGGAACCCGGCATCACCGGCGCAGAAGCCTATGCGCGCTACGAACATGCCTTTACCGTGACGGTCGGCGATATCAGCCAGGCCGAAACGCTGTATCGCGGCGCCTGCGAACAGGTTTTCATCGGCATGGCCGGGACGCCGGAAACGGATTGGGATGCTGTGCTGCTGGTGCGTTATCCCAGCCGCGGGCATTTTCTGGCGATGATGGCGGCCCCGGCGTATCGCGAGGCGCTGGTCCACCGCTATGCCGCGCTGGAGCGTACCGTGCTGATCCAGTGCGGATAGCAGCCGGTGGCATCCGGGCTTTGAGCGGTTGCGCTTGGACGGCGAGGGATTATTAGGTCAGGCCACACCTGGCCGCGGTCCGCCGCTGCCGGACGCACAACAGGGGAAGTTCATGGCCGGCCGTCCGACCGCTCCACGTCCGCTATCGCCGCACCTCGGCATCTGGAAATGGCAGATCCACGCGGTCGTTTCGATCCTGCATCGCGTCACCGGCAATGCCATGGCACTGGGCGTCGTCTGGCTGTTCCTGTGGTGGCTGGTCGCCGCGGCAACCGGAGCGGAAGCCTATGGAACGTTCATGGCGGTCGCGACCGGCTGGTTCGGCATCGTCATCGGCATCGGCTGCACCTGGCTGTTTTTCCAGCATCTCGGCACCGGCGTCCGCCATCTGGTGATGGATACCGGGGCAGCGCTCGAAACCGGCGTATCGCGGCAGACAGCGACCCTCACGCTGGTGGCGTCGGTCGGGCTGACGGCGATCACATGGGGTGCCATCCTGTTGACCAAGGGACTGTAACGACATGGGTGCCGGAACCGATCTGGGACGCGTCCGCGGCCTTGGCGCCGCCAAGGACGGGGTCCACCACTGGTGGCTGCAGCGCGTCACGGCGATCGCCAACATAGGCCTGCTGCTGTGGTTCATTGCCTCGCTGGTGCGATTGCCCAGCCTCGATCACGGCAGTGTCGTGCTCTGGCTGCGGCAGCCTGTCGCTGCGGTGCCGATGCTGCTGCTCATCGTCTCGGTTTTCTGGCATTTCCGTCTTGGCGTGCAGGTGATGCTTGAAGATTATCTGCACGGTGCCACTCGGGTGCTGGCGATGCTGGCACTCAATTTCTACGCATTGGCGGGCGCTGCGGCAGCAGTGTTCGCGGTGCTCAAAATCGCTCTCGGGAACGGCTGATGTCGAACGCTTATCAGATCATCGATCACGTCTATGACGCGGTTGTCGTCGGCGCCGGCGGCTCGGGCCTGCGGGCGGCGATGGGCATCGCCGAAGCCGGGCTGAAAACCGCCTGCATCACCAAGGTGTTCCCGACGCGCAGCCACACCGTCGCTGCGCAGGGCGGCATCGCTGCCAGTCTCGGCAACATGGGCCCCGATCACTGGACGTGGCACATGTACGATACCGTCAAGGGTTCGGACTGGCTGGGCGACCAGGACGCGATCGAATATCTGTGCCGCGAAGCGCCGGCGGCGGTTTACGAACTCGAACATTTCGGCGTGCCGTTCAGCCGCACCGAAGCCGGACGCATCTATCAGCGGCCGTTCGGCGGCATGATGCAGGACATGGGCCGCGGCCCGCCGGCGCAACGCACCTGCGCCGCTGCCGATCGTACCGGGCACGCCATGTTGCACGCGCTCTATCAGCAGAGCCTGAAGCACGCGACCGACTTCTACATCGAATATTTCGCCATCGACCTCATCATGGTCGATGGTGAATGCAAGGGCGTCATCGCCATCAACATGGACGATGGTTCGATCCACCGTTTCCGCAGCCACCAGGTCGTGCTCGCCACCGGTGGCTATGGCCGCTGCTATTTCTCGGCGACTTCGGCGCACACCTCCACCGGCGATGGCGGCGGCATGGCGATCCGCGCCGGTGTTGCCATGCAGGACATGGAATTCGTGCAGTTCCACCCGACCGGCATCTATGGCGCCGGCGTGCTGATCACCGAAGGCGCGCGCGGCGAGGGCGGTTACCTGACAAATTCGTCGGGCGAGCGCTTCATGGAACGCTATGCGCCGAGCGCCAAGGACCTGGCCTCGCGCGATGTCGTCAGCCGATCGATGGCGATGGAAATCCGCGAAGGCCGCGGTGTCGGCGGGGAGGGAGACCATATCTTCCTGCACCTCAACCACATCGACCCGGCCGTGCTGCACGAACGACTGCCGGGCATTTCGGAAACCGCCAAGGTGTTCGCCGGTGTCGATGTGACAAAGGCGCCGATCCCCGTCGTGCCGACGGTCCATTACAACATGGGCGGCATCCCGACCAACTATCACGGCGAAGTCGTGACGCTGAAGAACGGCAACCCCGATGCGGTGGTGCCGGGGCTGTTCGCTGTCGGCGAGGCGGCGTGTGTTTCGGTGCACGGCGCCAATCGCCTCGGTTCCAACAGCCTGATCGACCTTGTGGTTTTCGGCCGCGCCACGGCGCACCGGGTTGCCGAAGTCCTGAAGCCGGGCACTGCGCATTCGCCGCTGCCCAAGAATTCGGCCGACATGGCGCTGGGCCGGCTTGACGGCTTCCGCCATTCGAAGGGCGGCGCGCCGACCAGCGAAGTGCGGCTGGCGATGCAGAAGACCATGCAGTCGAACGCCGGCGTTTTCCGCACGTCGGAAATCCTCGACGAAGGCGTTCGCAAGATCGACGCCGTCTATCAGCGCATGGCCGATATCGGCATTTCGGATCGCAGCCTGGTGTTCAACACCGATCTGATCGAGACGCTGGAGCTCGACAACACGATCGGCCAGGCCGTGCTGACCATCCACATGGCAAAAGAACGCCACGAAAGCCGCGGCGCCCATATGCACGAGGATTTCCCGGCGCGCGACGACGATAACTTCATGAAGCATTCGCTCGGCTGGTTCCGCGACGGCTCGGTCGAACTCGCCCAGCGGCCGGTCCACAGCTACACGCTGACCGACGAGATCGAATATATCAAGCCGAAGGCGCGCGTTTACTGATCGCGCGAACATCGGACTGCAAGGATTTGTAATGGCCGAATTTTCTCTGCCTGCGAACAGCAAGATCTCGAACGCCGGGAAGCGCTATCCTGCGCCGGCGGGGGCGAAGCGCGTCAAGACCTTCAAGGTCTATCGCTGGAACCCCGATGATGGCGCCAACCCGCGCTACGACAGCTATTCGCTCGATCTCGACAGCACCGGCCCGATGGTCCTCGACGCGCTGATCAAGATCAAGTCGGAGGTCGATGCGACGCTGACCTTCCGGCGCTCGTGCCGCGAGGGCATCTGCGGGTCGTGCTCGATGAACATCGATGGCCTCAACACCCTCGCCTGCACCAAGGCGATCGAGGACATCAAGGGTGATATCCGCATCACGCCGCTGCCGCACATGGTAGTTGTCAAGGATCTGGTGCCTGATTTCAAGCATTTCTACGCGCAATATGCCTCGATCAAGCCGTGGCTGCAGACCGTTACCCCGGCGCCGTCGGGTGAGGAGCGCGTGCAGTCGGTCGCCGATCGCGGCAAGCTCGACGGCCTTTACGAGTGCATCCTGTGCGCCTGCTGCTCGACGGCATGCCCGTCCTATTGGTGGAACAGCGACAAGTTCCTTGGCCCGGCGATCCTGCTGCAGGCCTATCGCTGGCTTGCCGACAGCCGCGACGAGATGACCGGGGAGCGTCTCGATGCGCTGGAGGACCCGTTCCGCCTGTATCGCTGCCACACCATCATGAACTGCGCCAACGTCTGCCCCAAGGGGCTGAACCCGGCCAAGGCGATCGCCGAAATCAAGCTGATGATGGTCGAGCGGGCCGGCTAGCCGCTGCGATCGCGGCGGCCCCGTCGGCAGTTGCCGGCAGAGCTTTGCCCGGACCGTGCTTTGTCCTACGATGGCGGCTCCACCGCGGAGTGCCCCCCTGATGACCGACCTTTCCGGCAAGACCGCCCTCGTCACCGGCGGCTCGCGTGGGATCGGCGCCGGCATCGCCATTCGCCTCGCCGCTGACGGCGCCGATGTCGCCATCACCTATGCCGGCAATGAAACCGCCGCGGCGGCAACGGTCGCCGCCATCGAGGCACACGGCCGCAAGGGCGTCGCCATCCGCGCCGACGGCGCCGATCCCGCAGCGCTGGCTGCCGGCGTGCTCGCCGCCGCCGAAGCTCTCGGCGGCATCGACATCCTCGTTCACAACGCCGGCACGGCCGATTTCGGCACGATCGGTGCGACGTCGATCGATAGCTATCGCCGGATGATGGACCTCAACGTCGATGCCGTTTTCCATGGCACCACGACGGCGCTGCCGCACATGCGCGATGGCGGCCGCATCCTGATCATCGGCAGCGTCAACGCCCACACGCTGCCGTTTCCGGGGCTTTCGACCTATGGCGCCACCAAGGCAGCGGTGGCGGCTTTTGCTCGCGGCTGGGCACGCGACCTCGCCGGGCGGGGCATCCTCGTCAACGCCATCCAGCCGGGGCCGGTCGATACGGATCTCAACCCGGCGTCGGGGCCGTTTGCGCAGGTGATGATCCCGATGATTGCGCTCGGGCGCTATGGCCGTGTCGAGGAAGTCGCGGCGCTGGCGGCCTTTCTCGCCAGCGACGAAGCCGGTTTCATCACCGGCACCTGCATCGATATCGACGGCGGTTTCTCGATCTGAAGGTGGCGTAGTCCGGCGCGATCAGTCGCCGAACGCGCCGCCCCGCCCGGCACCGGCGGCAAAGCGCGCGGCGCCGGCGACGGCTTCGGCCCGTAGCGGTTCGACACCGCCATGCGCTTCGCCGTTCAGCGCGGCATCGAGCGGCCGGTTCCACTGCTGGAATGTCGATATTCGGTCGGCGCGCAGGCAGAGTTGCGGGAAGGCCGCGATCTCGGCGGCCACGGCGCGGGCAGCGGCAAGGGCTTCGCCCGCCGGCACGACGCGGTCCGCCAGCCCCCAGGTCAGCGCTTCGGCTGCTGCCACCGGTCGGCCAGTCAGGATCATGTCGAGCGCGCGGCCCTGGCCGATCAACCGCGGCAGCCGCACCGTGCCGCCATCGATCAGCGGCACCCCCCAGCGCCGGCAGAACACGCCGAACACCGCGGTTTCCGACGCAACGCGCAAATCGCACCAGACGGCGAGTTCGAGGCCGCCGGCGACGGCATGGCCCTCGACGGCCGCGATCACCGGCTTCGACAGCAGGCGCCGCGTCGGCCCCATCGGGCCTTCCCCGTCGGGGTCGTGCCGCGAATTCGCTTCGCCGACGGCTTTCAGGTCGAAACCGGCGCAGAAATTGCCGCCGGCTCCGGTCAGGATGGCGACTGACAGGCTGCCATCGGCCTCGAAAACGTCGAACGCCTCGCGCAAGGCCAGCGCGGTAAGCGGATCGACGGCGTTGCGCGCTCCGGCTCGATCGATGGTGACGACGAAGATGGCGCCGCAGCGTTCGGTCAGCACGGTCATCGGCAACTCTCCCCGTTTGTTCGTCATACTTTACCTGCCTGGCCGCCGCCGCTAGCGAAGATGCCATGACGAGAGAATTGATCACCGAAGGCCCGGACTCCGGCTGGATCTGCTGGCGCCGCGAACCCGATGGCCGCTTCGCCAGCCTGCTCGGCGATTTCCTGTTCCGCGAAGGCGGGCAGGGCGTCGAATGCCGAATGGCGACGGATCGCCGCCATTCGAACGGCCTCGGCTATATCCATGGCGGCTTCATCATGTCTTTCATCGACATGGCGATGTTCGCCTTCATCTACCGCCAGCTCGACAACAGCGCTGCCGTGACGCTCAGCTGCGCGACGGATTTCCTGTCGGCCGGCATCGTCGGCAAGCCGATCGGGGCGTCGGGCGAAATCCTGAAGGAAACCGGCAAGATGCTGTTCGTGCGCTGGCTGGTGACGCAGGATGGCGCCAATGTCGCGTCGTTCACCGGAACGATGCGCAAGGTGCCGCGCCGGCCGCGCCCCGATGGCGACGGCCATGATGGCCGCCCCTCCGCGCAGGTCGATTGAGGTCGGTGGCGGCCGATACCGGAGTCCGCGGCGCCTATGATGCTCTCGTCGCCGGCGGCGAATTGCGGCCGGATCCGGCGCAGTCCGGCGTTGTCGATCGGCTCGAACGGCTTGCGGCCGAACTGGCGCGGCCGGTCCCGGCGCCGGGGCTGATCGGCCGGCTGTTCGGTGCCACGCCGCCTCCGGTACCGCGCGGGCTGTATCTGTGGGGCGGTGTCGGTCGCGGCAAATCGATGCTGATGGACCTGTTCTTCGGTCACGCCGCAGCCCCGCTGAAGCGGCGCGTGCATTTCCATGAATTCATGCTGGAAATCCACGCGGCACTGCACGCGGCGCGCGAGGCGTCTGCCGACGACCCGATCCCCCGGGTGGCGCGCTGGCAGGCCGGCCGGGCGACGCTGCTGTGTTTCGATGAAATGCAGGTCAAGGATATCGCCGACGCAGCGATCCTTGGCCGGCTGTTCACGGCGCTGTTCGCCGCGGGTGTCACCATCGTCACCACCAGCAACCGGCCGCCCGACGACCTCTACAAGGATGGCCTCAACCGGCAGTTGTTCCTGCCGTTCATCGCGCAATTGAAGGAACGCTGCGAGGTGGTGCCGCTCGACGGGCCTGTCGATTACCGGATGCAGCGGCTTGCCGGCGCGCGGACCTGGCATGTGCCGAACGGCGCCGCGGCGACGGCGGCAATGTCGGAAACCTTTTTCCGGCTGACCGATTATCCAGTGGAGGACCGTGCCCGGGTACCGACGGCGTCGCTGCCCGTCGGCGGCGGCCGCAGCCTGCACGTGCCGAAATCGCTGAAGGGTGTGGCGGTATTCTCGTTCGCGCGGCTGTGCCGGCAACCGCTGGGGGCGGGCGACTATCTGGCGATCGCGCGCGCCTATCACACGGTTTTCCTGGTCGGGATCCCGGTGATGGGCCCGGAAAACCGCAACGAGGCGGTGCGGTTCGTCACGCTGATCGACGCGCTGTACGAACGCCGGGTCAAGCTGATCGCTTCGGCCGATGCCGATCCCGCCGCGCTTTATCCGGCCGGCGACGGCGCTTTCGAATTCGTGCGCACCGTCAGCCGGCTGAACGAGATGCAATCCGCCGATTACCTGGCGCGCGGCCATGGCGACGCCGGCTGAAGCAGCGATTCACTCGTTCCTGGCGAGCCCCGATCGATAGTCCTGCAGCTCGGGTCCGACATGGGCAAGGTTGGCTTCGCGCAGCCGGGCGCCGTCGTCGTCGTAGAGGAACGGCAGGAAGGCATAGCGACGACCCCGGGTGACCGGTCGGGCTTCGTGGAGCAGCGAGCACGAGAACACCACGGCGCCCCCGGTCGGCGCGCGATAGGTGCGGCGACCGAATTCGGGAAAGCACAGGTCGCCGCCGTCATAGTCTTCGGCGTTCAGATTGATCGTGCAGGCGAATTTGCGGTGGGCGGTGCCCTTGGTGGTATTGTCCCGGTGTGCGCGGAAATGGCCGCCGTCAGCGCCGTCGTAGCAAGCGACGATCCAGCGTTCGATGCGGGTGGCATCGAACTGGAACGCTCGCCGCACCATCGGCCGCAGCACATTCGCCATGCGGGTGCGCAGGGCTGCGACGAGGTCGGCATCTTCTATCGTGTAATCGGACCGGCGCTTGTGACTATGATCGATCTTGCCCACCGTGATGCCGTTTTCCTCGCGCATGAAGCCGGAATCGCTGCCGCCGTGGGTCTCGTAAAGATCGATGAGGCGGCGGCAGGTCGCTGGCGGCAGGATGCCGGGGACGACCAGTACCGGCGCCGTGCCGGCCGGCGGTTCGGCCGCCAGCCGCGCCCGCAGTTCCGCAAGGATGCCGGCGCCATCGTCCAGCGCGGCGCGACTGTGAACGCGCAGCATCGGATCGAGCAGCAGCCAATGCGGTGCATAGGCGACCGCGTCGCCATGCGGCCGCGCTGCGCCATAGCGTTTCGATACCGCCGTATCGAAATCGAGGAACCAGCGGACCCCCGGCAGCGACTGGGCGATGCGCGATTGTGAAACATCGGCCGGGTCGATGGTCACGCCGAAGAAGCAGGCGTTGCTGTCGTCGAACAGGTCGCGGTCGGCCGTCAGTCGTTCAAGCGCTGCAGCGGCGGCTTCGGTGCCGCAACTGCCCGCGAACAACAGCATGATCCAGCGGCCCGCGGCCGTGTCGAAGGCGTAGCGCGGGTTGCCGCCGAGTGCGGCCGCGTGAAACCAGGGGGCAAGCTCGCCCGGGACAAGAAACGAAGCCATGGCTAACGGATAGCCGCCTTCGCCTCGCAACAAAAGCCCCGGGCGACCCGAACCGCGCGCTGAACGCCGAAAATCCGCGCCGCGTGCCGGCGGCATCACCCAGTCCGGCCGGGCCCGCAGTCCGTGCAAGTCGCCGGCACCGGCCCGCTACCGGGCCGGTGCCGCCTCCATTCGAACGCAACCGACCCTAGCGATTGCGCATCCGCGTGATCAGCGCGCGCACGACTTCCCAGTAGCCGAGCCCGCCATCATCGTTGGCGTCGATAGCGTCGAAGCTTTCGGCATTGCCGCCCGCCGTCGCGAATTCCTCGCTGGAGAGCCGGCGGTTGCTGTCCGTATCGACGGTACGGAACTTCTTGACCGACTTGACCAGCACGATGGTCTGGATGCGGGTGGGGCGAGCCTGGACGGTGCCGGCAACCGACATGGCGGCCAGGCTGGCGATAATGAGGGTGATGGTGGTGCGGCGCATTCTTCTTCTCCCTTTGCCCGGCCTGAAACCGCCGGTTCAAAGCAGTGACGATCGTGACCGCCACGATCCCCCGGACGCGCCCGACGGCCGCCGCCAGGGTCGATTGCGGTTGAATGGAGTCGGCCGGTGCCGCCCTTCCGCAATCGACCCTAGGGCATCATGCCGAAGGCGCGTGCCTTGGCGACCCCGGCCTGAAGTTCGGTGCGATCGACAACGCCGTCCTTGTCGGCATCCATGAAATCGAAGCCCCTTTCGCGGCGGCCTGCCGCAAGCCATTCGGCCTTCGACCATTTGCCGTCCTTGTTGGCATCGGCAGCGATCAACGCCTGCAGCGCTGCGGGCTGGGCAGGTTGGGCCGGCGGTGCCGCCGGGGCCGGCGGTGCTGCCGGGGCCGGCCGGGCCGGCCGGGCCGGCTGGGCCGGCTGGGAAGCGCCGGCAGCCGGCTGCGCCACTGCCGGGGCGGTGCAGGCGACGGCGACGGCGACGGCGGCGGCGCCGGCGGCGGCGACGACCGCCGCACTGGTGGTAATGACGGCACGATGCATGTTTGCAAGCTCCTCGAAGGTTTCGATCCGCGTACGCGGCCGGCCGTGCGTTTCCCCCTTCATTCGCGCCGAACCGCGGCCATCGGCTCTTCGGTGACGGGATAGTCGCAACCTTCGGGGATGGTCAGCCACATCTGACCGTCACGCTCGATGAAGGCCGGCTGGATATAGGGCGGCGGCCGCGCGACGGCAGCGTCGAGGATGGCGGCGACGCTGGCATATTGGCCCAGCCGCTGCAGGTTGCACTTGGTCGGAAACACCAGCGCCGCATCGCCGCGCGCTTCCATCGCCAGCACGTCGGCGGCCGTTGTCCAGCGGGCGGCCACCGCTTCGCCGCCATCGGCCGAAATCGCTGCGGTAGCGGCGTGGCCGGCGTCGGCGACGTAGAAATGCGTGTCGAAACGCCGCTTGATCGGCGCCGCCCGCGGCGGTTCCCAGCGGGCGAACGGCAGGAACCGCCCGGCATCGACCTGCTGGCCGAGTTCGGCGAGGATCGCGGGGAACGTCAGCGCCTCTTCGGCATCGGGAACCGCGCACAGCCTGGCGCGCGCGGCGGCAAGCGCATCGGCATCGGGGGCAGCGCCGGCGGTAAGCAGCACGCCGGTTTCCTCCAGCGCTTCGCGTGCCGCGGCGATGCGGGCGGCGGCATCGACATCGTCAAGCGCATCGAAACCCGACGCCAGCGCCGGATCGCGTGCCGTGCCGAGATCGGCAGCATCGACGCGGCCGCCCGGAAATACCAGCGCACCGCCGGCAAAGGCGAGGTTTTCGCCGCGCTGGATCATCAGCACTTCGGGTCCGGCCGCGGAATCGCGCAACAGGATTACCGTGGCGGCGGGAATGGCGGGATCGGACATGGCATTTTCTTAGCGCCGCGGCCGCCGCTTCGCACCTTATCAAAACTGGCGCGGCCCCGCCGAACGTGGAATGCTTGGCGACCATGGACAGCATCGAACTGATCGGGATTGTCGCCAGCCTCAGCCTGCTTGCCGGTTGGCGGCTTTATGCCGTGGTACTGGCAGTCGGGCTGGGGGTGCGCTTCGGCGGTTTCGAATTCATCGGCTTGCCGGGCTCGTTCGGTGCGCTGCACGTGCTCGGCACGCCGGCGGTGATCGTCGCAGCGGGCGTCGGGGCCATCGCCGAATTCCTTGCCGACAAGGTGCCGATCGTCGATTCGATCTGGGATCTGGTGCACGCGCTCGTCCGCCCGGTGGGTTCGGCGCTGCTGGCGCTGGCGGTGGTGGCGCCTGATGATCCGGCGATGACGGTGGTGACGCTGCTGCTGGGCGGCGGCGGCGGCCTGATCGCCCATGCCGCCAAGGCGGGGACGCGCGCGCTGGTCAACACCAGCCCGGAACCCTTCAGCAATGTCGCGGTGTCGGTGGGCGAGGATGTGGTGACCGCCGGCGCGATGTGGCTGCTGATCACCCATCCTGGCTGGGCGGCGGCGCTGGCGGCGGTGCTGCTGATCGTCACCGGGCTGATGCTGTGGACGGCGCTGCGGCTGCTGGGGTCGCTGTGGCGGACGCTGCGCCGGCGGCGACGCAGCGAGCCGCCGACGCTTGGATAGCGGCGACGGCCCGGCTATAGGCAAGGCGCGCCGATGCAGGTCGGCAGCGCAATGGACCCGGCGAGGCCGGTAGGGAGCTAAAATGAGCGTTCGCCCCTGGCGGGATATCAGCCGCCGCAAGAGCCGGCAGATCATGGTCGGCAAGGTGCCTGTCGGTGGCGATGCGCCGATCGCCGTGCAGACGATGACCAACACGCTGACCAGCGATGCCGATGCCACCATCGCGCAGATCCGCGCCTGCGAGGAAGTCGGTGCCGATATCGTCCGCGTCTCGTGCCCTGATGTCGAATCGACCGCGGCGCTTTCGACGATCGTGCGGTCGGTGAAGGTGCCGATCGTTGCCGACATCCATTTCCACTACAAGCGCGCGCTGGAAGCGGCCGACGCCGGTGCCGCCTGCCTGCGCATCAATCCCGGCAACATCGGGTCGCAGGACCGGGTTCGCGAAGTGGTCAAGGCGGCCAAGGCCAATGGCGCTTCGATCCGCATCGGCGTGAACGCCGGCTCCCTGGAAAAGCATCTCCTCGAAAAATATGGCGAGCCGTGCCCGGAAGCGCTGGTCGAAAGCGCTCTCGAGCACATGAAGATGTTGCAGGACGAGGATTTCCACGAATTCAAGATCAGCGTGAAGGCGTCGGATGTCTTCCTGGCCGTCGCCGCCTACAACGGCCTTGCCGAAGTTTGCGATTATCCGCTGCACCTCGGCATCACCGAGGCCGGCGGCCTGCAGGGTGGCACAGTCAAGTCGTCGATCGGGCTTGGCATGCTGTTATGGGCCGGCATCGGCGACACCATCCGCGTCTCGCTGTCCGCCGACCCGGTCGAGGAAGTGAAGGTCGGCTATCACATCCTGAAATCATTGGGCATTCGCGCTCGCGGAGTCCGCGTCGTCTCTTGCCCGTCGTGCGCCCGCCAGGGCTTCGATGTGGTCAAGACGGTGGAGACGCTTGAAACCCGGTTGGCGCATATCACCACGCCGTTGTCGCTTTCGGTGCTCGGCTGCGTCGTCAACGGCCCCGGCGAAGCGCGCGAGACCGATATCGGCCTGACCGGCGGCGGCAACGGCCGCCACATGGTGTTCCTGAGCGGCATCACCGACCATGTCATCGAAAGCGAGAAGATGGTCGATCACATCGTCATGCTCGTTGAAAAGAAGGCTGCCGAACTCGAAGCCGCAAAGGTCGCAGCCGAAGCCATTGCTGCGGAATAGATTGGCATCCCGCGCTGCAGTGATGCTATTCTAGACGCGGAGCGGGGGAGTTTCCGGGTGGAGTTGACGCAATTGATCTACTGGTCGCAGCCGTTCGGCTTCGATGATTCCATGCTCGATGGGATTCTGCTTCAGGCGCGCCGCAACAATGCTCGCGACGGCTTGACCGGCGCACTGATCGCGCGTGCGGACATTTATCTGCAGCTTCTGGAAGGCCCGCCGGCCGCCGTCGCCACGACATTCTCGCGCATTGTTCGCGATAACCGGCACCTTGCCGTCACCAAACTCAGCGAGATTATCACCAACGAAAGGCTTTTTCCGGCGTGGGCGATGCGCGACGATGTGGCGCCGAGCTATGCCTGGACGGCGGCCGAGGTTGCCGACGGTGCGCCGGGCAACCAGCCTTCGGATGCGGTTCGATCGGTGTTCGAACGTCTGGCTGCTGCTTACGCCATCTGACTCGCGCCGTGTGACGTTCCCGCGCCGCGGTTCGCAGTGACGGGCGGTGCCGGGGCGGGAAGTTTCGGCACCGGCGTGGCTGGGCGATCGGAGCGGAGGTGGGTTCGCCGCCGATCGCCGCAGCGATAGCATCGGCGGCCCGGTTGCCCGATAACGTTCTTTTGGCCTATATTAACAGATAGTGATCGTTATCGTCACGGAAGGAATTTCGGGCAGTAACGAATAGATGGCACGCCGACTTTTTGCGCTGGGCTTCGCCGCTTTCGCGGTCGCTTCGAGCGCCGAGGCAACCACCGTAATCGCTACGTTGACGAACAACTCGCCGATCTCGGTCACGCGGACGATCCTGACCGGTGCGAGTGCGCCGCAGAACTACGCCTCGATCGGTGTGTCGCGGTTCGTGATGGACCGGACCGGGGGAACCGACACGCGCATTCTTGCGGCAGCGGCCGGCATGACCGGGGGCGATTTTCTCGCTTTCTGCATCGAACCGCGCGAAACGATCAGCGTTGGTGTCTCGGTGACCTGGGATGCCGTCACCCTTGAAAATGCTGCGTCGAACCTTGGCGGCATCGGCTCGACCAAGGCCGACCAGATTCGCGAATTGTTTGGTCGGCACGCGCCGCGTCTGGCGACTCCGATGACGGCGCTGCAGCAGGCGGCACTGCAGGTCGCCATCTGGGAAGTCGTCCGGGAAACGCCGAACGTGGCTTTCAATATTAACACCGGCAACATCTTCTACGCCGGTGAAACCGTCGTCGGCGTGCTGGCGCTGGCGCAGACCTATGTGCAGTCGATCGATGGCGCGGGTCCGCGCGCCACCAACCTGATCGGGCTGCGCAATGTCGGCGCCCAGGATCTGATCGTGCAGACGACCGTTCCCGAGCCGCTGTCGTGGAGCCTGATGATCGCCGGTTTCGGCCTCGTCGGCTGGCAGGCGCGCCGCCAGCGCCGAATTGCTTCAGCAGCCGCCTGAGACAGCCCGTCTATCAAGTTTCGAGCCGCCGGCGCACCAGCGTCGGCGGCTTTGTTTTGCGGGTCGAAGAAACGCGGTTGTAATCCCCGCCAGCCTGCAGTCTTGCGGGCCATGTTTCAGATCCGCCCCGCACAGCCCTCCGATATTCCCGTCATTCGCCAGCTGGTGGTCGATCTCGCCACCTACGAACGCGAACCCGATGCAGTGAGCGCCACGCAGGGTGATCTGCACCAGGCGCTGTTCGGCGATCGCCCGGTTGCCGAAGCGATCCTTGCCGAGGACGCCTCGGCCGTGCTCGGCATGGCGCTGTTCTTCACCAATTTCTCGACGTGGAGCGGCAAGCCCGGGCTCTACCTCGAAGACCTGTTCGTCCGTCCTGCGGCGCGTGGCGCCGGGCTTGGCAAGGCCCTGCTGGTCCATCTCGCGCAGCTGGCGGTGGCACGCGGCTATGGCCGCTTCGAATGGTCGGTACTTGACTGGAACGAGCCGGCGATCGGCTTCTACAAGGCGCTCGGTGCCAGGCCGATGGACGAATGGACCGTCATGCGCGTCGATGGCGCTGCCCTCGCGGCGTTGGCCGCCGGATAGCCGCCTTCCCCTCCCGCAGACAGGAGGGGAGCACAATTCGGCTCAGCCGCGCGGCGCGCCGGGGTGTTCGCGCAGCGCCGGGACTTCGAGGCCGTCCTTGGCGGCGTTATAGCGCTCGATCGATTCAAGGATCAGGCGCTCGGCGGTCGCCTTGCCTTCCCAGCCCTGGAACTTGACCCATTTGCCGGGTTCCAGATCCTTGTAGTGGGTGAAGAAATGTTCGATCTGCTGCAGCAGGATGTCGGGCAGATCGGTATATTCGGCAATATTGTTGTAATAGGGGTGAACCTTGTTGACGCTGACGCAAAGCAGCTTGGCATCACCGCCGGCATCGTCTTCCATCATCATCACGCCCACTGGCCGCACCCGACTGATGCAGCCCGGAACGAACGGCGTGCGCGCAACGACCAGAGCATCGATGGGGTCGCCATCATCGGCGAGCGTGTGCGGGATGAAGCCGTAGTTGGTCGGATAGCGCATGGCGGTGTGCAGGATGCGATCGACGAACAATGCCCCCGAAGCCTTGTCGAGTTCATACTTCACCGGTTCACCGCCGAGCGGGCATTCGATGACGACGTTGACGTCGTGCGGCGGGTTCACCCCGATCGGGATCTGGTCGATGCGCATGGTCGGCTCCTGTATCGCGCTGCGGGATAGGGGATGGCCGGGCGTTCGTCCATCCGAAGATATATTGCAAAAGGATTAGGTTATGGCGTGGTTTGCGCTGGTTCTCGGCGGCCTGTTCGAAGTCGGTTTCACCACCTCGTTGCGATTTGTCGATGGTTTTCGCAACCTGCCCTGGGTGCTGGCCTTTCTCGTCTCGGTATCGCTGTCGATGGGCCTGCTAGAATATGCATCGCGGGAGATCCCGCTCGGCACCGCCTATGCGGTATGGGCCGGAATCGGCGCGCTGGGCACCGCAATGCTGGGTATCGCGATGTTCGGCGAGCCGGCGAGCGCGGTGCGGCTGCTGCTGCTCGCCGGGCTGATCGGCTGCATCGTCGGGCTGAAGTTGGTCGGCTGATCCCGGTAGGCAGATCTTTCAGGGCAGCGGCGCCAGCAACCGATCGAGCGCGCCATCGCCGCCGGTCTTGGCAAACCGCGGGTAGCGCAGGCCGTCGTTCCAGGCGAAGTCGACGGCGCGCAGGCGGTCCGCGGTGCGCACGATCAGCCGGATCGGCCTGTCGCCGCCCTTGGCCGCGGTGATCGCGGCCTTCAGCAGGTCATCGGTGAACGGCTTTTCATCGACCCCGACGATCTCGTCACCCACCGTGATGCCGGCGGCCCACGCAGCACTTTCCCAGATGACACCATCGACCTTGCCGTTCTGGCCGAGCAGCAAGCCACCCGAATAGCTGAGGTTGGTCGATTTGCGCGCCTTCTGGTCATCGTTGAAGGCCAGTGTCGGGGTTTCGGTATACACGAGGTTGTAGCCCGAAGCGGTGAACCCCTTGAGCGGCGCCCGCGGCAGCTTTTCGGCGAGCCGCGCCTTCAACAGCGCGTCCCAATCATGCGGCTGGATGGCGTTGAGCGTGCGGACGATCTCGGGCAGGTCATAGGTCAGCACGCCCCAATCGCCGTCGTTCGTGCCGAAAAAGGCGCGCGCGAAATCGTCCATGCCCTTGGTGCCGCCCGACAGGCGGCGCAGTTCGGCATCGACTTCCAGCCAGATCAGCATGCCTTCGTTGTAATAATCCTCGCTGCGCTGCTCGCTGACCCAACCCTTGGGAGCGCGCGCCGAAATGACCGGATCGTTGGTGGTATCGACCAGCGGCCGCCATTCCCGGCCGGGGCGATTGTCCTGCGTCGCTGCGATCATGGCGAGTTGGTCGAGCGTGTCCTGCCTGGTCACCATCCCCGATCGCGCTTGCAGCACGAACCCCCAGAACTGGTCCTGGCCTTCATAGACCCAGAGCAGCGAATTGCGCATCGGGGTGCGGAAATCCGGCGTGAAAAGATCGGCACCGCGCCGGTACTTGCCGCACCAGCTATGGGCGAATTCGTGCGGCAACAGGTTACGGCGGCCGGGGCCCTTGGAAACCGCCATGTCCCATTCGGTGAAATAGGGGGTGGGAACGCCGTTTTCGCTGCTGCGATGGTGTTCGAGGCCGATGCCGCCGAGATTTTCCGAAAGCGACAGCAGAAGGTCGTAATGGTCGAAATGGCGGGCGCCGAAGGTTTTCATCGCCTGGGTGACCAGCCGCTTGTGCGCATCGATCTGCGCTGGCGTCGCTGCGAGGAAGCGCGGATCGTCGGCCGCGACGTTCAACGTGACATTTTTGCCCAGATCCCAGCGCCGCATGTGGCGGCCGGCGAGGAACGGCGAATCGACCAGCGTTTCATAATCGGTGGTTTCATAGGTGATCGTGTCGGCGGCGGTCCGTTGCGGCCGCAGCGCGCCGGCGGCCTGCCAACCCGACGGCCAGGTAACCGAGAGACTGACCGGGATGCGCCGGGTGAACCAGCCGGCGGGGTAGAGCGAGACACTGTTCGGCTGCAGGCTGAGCATGTTGGCCGTGGCGACGGTGCGGCCCTGGCCGGTGCCGGTTGCCGACAGGAAGGCAAAGCGCACCTCGATCGCGGCAACGCCGGCGGGCACGGTGACGTGGAAAGCGTGCATGTCGACCGGGTCGCGCTCCCACGCCAGTTCGGTGGATCCGGCCACGATGTGGAGATCGGCGAGCTTTTCGACCTCGCCGCGCGGCGCATGGTTGCCGGGCAGCCATTTCGGGAACAGCAGCGTCATCTTGCCGGCGGCCGGGACGGGGATTGCCTGCTGCACGCGCCAGATGCCGCGCGTGACATCGGTGGCATCGACCTTCACCGTCATCGTGCCGGGAAAGGCGATATCGCGGGGCGCCGGGATGGTGGCTTCGATGGGCAGCGGCTGCGGCTGGCTGCGGATCGGCGCGGCGGCAACGGGCGAAATCAGCGCGGCGACGGCGATGGCGGTGGCGGCGCTGGCCAGCAACAGGCTGTACTTCATGGGTCTCCCTCGATTGCCGGCATGACTGTCACGCGGCCCGGCGGCTGTCCAGAACTTGTCTGCCGCAGGGTGGATGACAAAGTGCCGGCCGGCTTCTAGAGGCTGGCGCCTGATGAACAGCAAGCAAACCCCGTCCCAGCGCGCGCCCCAGCGTCCTCGCGGCACCCAGGATATCTTCGGCGAAGCGGTGGCGCGTTTCGATCATGTCATCGCGACCTTCGATCGCCTGCGCCGGCTGTACGGCTTCGGCCGTGCGGAAGTGCCGGTGTTCGAAGCGACCAGTGTTTTTGCTCGCTCGCTCGGCGAAACCACCGATGTCGTCTCGAAGGAGATGTACAGTTTCGACGATCGCGGCGGTGATTCGATCACCCTGCGCCCCGAATTTACCGCCGGGATCGCCCGCGCCTATATCGAGAACGGCTGGCAGCAGCATGCGCCGCTGAAACTGGCGCTGTGGGGGCCGCTATTCCGTTATGAACGGCCGCAGAAAGGGCGGTTCCGGCAATTCCACCAGCTCGATTGCGAAATTCTCGGCGCGGCCGAACCCGCCGCCGATGTCGAGGTTATCGCGCTGGCGGCGCATCTGCTGGGCGAGCTTGGCGTGGCGGGCAATGTCACGCTCCACCTCAACACCATGGGCGATCCCGAGACGCGCAGCGCCTGGAGCGCCGCGACGGCAGCGCATTTCGCCGCCAATGCCGACGCGCTTAGCGAAGACAGCCGGCGCCGCCTGGCGGTCAACCCACTGCGTATCCTCGACAGCAAGGACGCAGGCGACCGAGCGCTGGTGGCCGAGGCACCGCGGATCGACGATTTTCTTACCGTCGAGGCGGGCGCGTTCTTCGAAGCGCTGCAGAAGGGGCTGCAGGCCAGCGGTATCGAATGGCTGCGCGCGCCGCGGCTGGTGCGGGGCCTCGATTATTATCGCCATTCGGTGTTCGAATTCATCACCGACGCGCTGGGCGCGCAGGGCACGGTAATCGGCGGCGGCCGCTATGACGGCCTGATCGGCAGCATGGGCGGCCCGGAAACACCGGCGGTCGGCTGGGCCGGGGGCATCGAGCGGCTGGCGATGCTGACGGCGGCGGTCGCAGAGCCGCCGATCGTTGCGATCGTCGCGAACGCGCCGGAAAACGAAGCGCTTGCCGGCGAATTGCTCGCCAAGCTGCGGCGTTTCGGGGTCGCTGCGGAAATCGCGTTTCGCGGCAACACCAAGCGTCAGGTCGAATTAGCCCGCAAGCGCGGCGCGGCGGCGATCCTGTTCGTTCGAACCAAAACCGTTGAAGTTTCGGAATTCTATCTGCAACCGCTGTCGCCCGGTTTCGATAGCGACCGCTTCCAGAAAATCGTCGGCGAGGTGCTTGGCCGCGCGAGCTTCGAAGGCGAAGCGGCTTGCTGAGGTGGCGTCGGGCCGGTCAGGTCGCTCCTGGCGGGCGGCGCTGCCGCCTTGACATTGTGTAGCCAGCTACACAAGGAGCGCGACAGCAATAAGATCGTCAAGCGGTTGCTTGCCGATGGTTTAGTCCTGGTGAACGTGCGCGGGTCGCATCACAAGTTCGCCCGGAACGAAGCCGATGGCACGCGCCTGGTGATCGTACCGCATCCACGCAAGGACCTGCCTGCCGGCACGGCGTGCGCCATCGCCCGGCAAGCGGGATGGCTCTAGGGAACCACAATGCAACTCTTTCACGCCGTCGTTCACAAGGACGCCGATAGCGCCTTCGGGGTGCATTTTCCCGATTTGCCGGGCTGCTTTTCGGCGGCCGATGCCATCGGCGATGTCATCCCCAACGCCGTTGAAGCGCTCGACCTGTGGTTCGAGGCAGCCGATGTGCGGCCCGAGCCCAGCCCGATCGAGCACATCCGCGAGGTCGCCGCCGCCGATCTTGCCGAAGGCGCCTTTCTCGTGCTGGTGCCGTGGATCGGCCGCTCGGGGCGCCCCGCACGCGTTAACATCTCGCTCGACCAGGCGATGCTCGAAGCGGTCGACCAGGCCGCGGCGCACCGCCGCCTGAGTCGCTCCGCCTTCCTCGCCGAAGCCGCGCGCAACGAGATCGAAGGGCGTCACTGAGTTGCTGATCCCCGCCGACCGTATCGCCCAGATCGAGCGGCGCCATGCCGATCTCGCAGCGCAAATGGGCAACCCCGATGTGTCGCCGGATCGCTTCGTCCAGCTTTCGAAGGATTATGCCGAACTGACTCCCGTGGTCGAAGCCGCCACGACGCTGCGCACGCTGCGCGACGAAGCCGAAGCGCTGCGTGCCATCCCGACTGCCGACGAAATGCACGAGATGGCGCAGGAGGAACTCGGCGAGATCGAAGCCCGCATCCCGGCCGCCGAACGCGCGCTGGCGCTGAAGCTGCTGCCGACCGACAAGGCCGATGCCAAGCCGGCGATGCTCGAAATCCGTGCCGGCACCGGCGGCGACGAGGCGGCACTGTTTGCTGGCGACCTCTATCGCATGTACGAACGCTATGCCGCCACCCGCGGCTGGCGGGTCGAGCTGGTCTCGGCGAGCCAGGGCGAAATGGGCGGCTTCAAGGAAATCATTGCCAGCGTCACCGGTGACAGCGTCTTCGCGCGCCTGAAATTCGAAAGCGGCGTGCACCGGGTGCAGCGCGTGCCGGCGACCGAAACGCAGGGGCGCATCCACACCAGCGCCGCCACCGTCGCCGTGCTGCCCGAGGCCGAGGAAGTCGATATCCAGATCGACGACAAGGACCTGCGCATCGATATCTTCCGTTCGTCGGGGCCGGGAGGCCAGTCGGTCAACACCACCGACAGCGCGGTGCGCATCGTGCATATCCCGACCGGACTGATGGTGCAGCAGCAGGACGAGAAATCGCAGCACAAGAACAAGGCGAAAGCCATGAAAGTGCTGCGCTCGCGGCTGTACGACCTCGAACGATCGAAGGTCGACCAGGCGCGCTCGGCCGACCGCAAGGCGATGGTCGGGTCGGGCGACCGGTCGGAGCGCATTCGCACCTACAATTTTCCGCAAGGCCGCGTGACCGACCATCGCATCAACCTGACCCTGCACCGCCTGCCCGAAATCATCGAGGGCAGCGGCCTCGAGGAACTGCTGACGGCGTTGATCGCCGAGGACGAGGCAGCCAGGCTCGCTGCGCTGGCGTGAGCGGCGCGGGGTTGCCGACCATCGCCGAACTGCTGCGCGAGGCAGCGGCGCGGATCGGCGGGGAGACGCCTCGGCTCGATGCGGAGGTGCTGCTGGCGCACGTACTCGGCATGGAACGCGGCGCGTTGCTTTTGAAGTCGGAGCTGAGGACCGACCCGCAAGTCATTGTGGAATCTATCAAGCGCCGCATCGCCGGCGAACCTGTCGCCTATATCCTCGGCCATCGCGAATTCTGGTCGCTCGATCTGCTTGTCAACCCCGATGTGCTGATCCCGCGGCCGGACAGCGAGACTCTGGTCGAAGCGGCGCTGGCAGTGCGGCCCGGTGCTCGGCGGGTTCTCGACCTCGGTACCGGCAGCGGCGCGCTGCTGCTGGCCGTGCTCCACGACCTGCCGGCGGCGAGCGGCGTCGGCATCGATGCGTCGCCGGCGGCGCTGGCGGTGGCGGCGGGAAATGCGGCGCGGCTGGGCCTTGCCGCGCGCTGCGACTTTCGTTCAGGCAATTGGGGGCAGGGGCTGGCGGAGCGGTTCGACCTGATCCTGTGCAACCCGCCCTATGTCGAGGACGATGCCGATCTGGCCCCCGACGTGCGGCGCGAACCGGCGACGGCGCTGTTCGCCGGAGCCGATGGCCTCGACGCCTATCGCGTGCTGGTGCCGCAATTGCCGGGACTGTTGGCGCCGGGCGGGGTCGCGCTGGTCGAAATCGGGTATCGACAGGCGGCGGCCGTCCTCGCACTGGCAGCGGCAGCCGGGCTGAACGGCGCAGTGCGAACCGATCTGGCCGGCCGCGATCGATGCCTGGTGCTTCGAACGGAAGCCTGACCGAACTGCCGCGATGCCGCCGGATCGGCAGCAATCGCGCCGCCGCCACCCTCTGCACTGGCGATTGCGCCAGTGTCGGCAACGATCGCTTCACGGCCAATTGGCGGTTCCAATCCGGAGCGACCCCATGCCGACCCCGCTGCCCAACGCCGATCATCGCCTCGATGGCCAGGTCGCCATCGTCACCGGCGCGTCGTCGGGGCTGGGCTGGCGCTTCGCCCGGGTGCTGGCTGCGGCCGGCGCAACGGTGGCGGTGACAGCGCGGCGGCGCGACCGTCTCGAGGCTTTGGTTGCCGAAATCGAAGCGCATGGCGGCCGTGCCATGGCCTTCCCGCTCGATTGCGCCGATGCAGCAGCCTGCGAGGCGATCGTCGACACCGTCGCGGCGGCGCTGGGGCCGGTGTCGATCCTCGTCAACAACGCCGGGATCCCCGATGCGCAGCGCGCCGTGAAGATCGACATTCCGCTGTATGACCAGGTCGTCAACGTCAACCAGCGCGCGCCGTGGGTGATTTCCTGCGCGCTGGCGCGGCATTTGATCGCTGCGAAACGTCCGGGGCGGATCGTCAACATCGCCTCGATTGCGGCCTATGAATATGGCGGCGGCGGCGCGGCGCTTTATTCGGTGACCAAGGCGGCGGTGGTGCGGATGACCGAAGCGCTGGCGGTGGAATGGGCGCGATTTTACATCAACGTCAACGCCATCGCGCCGGGCGCCTTTGCGTCCGAGATGATGGACGGGATGCTCGCCCGCATTGGCGATATCAGCCAGTCTTTCCCGCGCCAGCGGCTGGGCCAGCCCGAGCAGATGGATTCGACCCTGCTCTATCTGGTGGCACCGGCGAGCGAGTGCGTGACCGGCACCATCATCAAGATCGACGATGGCCAGAACCGCAGGTGATCCGATGACCTACACGACGATCCGCATCGAAAACCGCGGGGCCGCTGACTGGCTGACGCTCGATCGGCCGGAAGCACTGAACAGCATCAACGCGCTGATGGTCGAGGAACTTGCCGATTATTTCGGCCGGCTGTTCCACGATGCCGAAACGCGCGTCGTCGTCATGCGCGGCGCTGGAAGGGCGTTCTGCGCCGGGCTCGATATCAAAAGCCAAGGCAATGGCCCGGCGATGTTCGGCGGCGGCTTCGGCTTCCAGGGGTGGCTGGCGGATGTCTATATCCGCATGCGCCGCTGTCCACAGCCGATCGTCAGCCTTGTCCATGGCGCTGCCTGTGGCGGCGGTTTCGCATTCGCGCTGGCCAGCGATATCCGCATTGCCGGCACCAGCGCACGGATGAACTGCGCTTTCATCAAGCTCGGCCTGTCGTCGTGCGACATGGGGGTCAGCTATTTCCTGCCGCGCGCCGTCGGCGCCTCGGTGGCGTCGGAGCTGATGCTGACCGGGCGCTTCATCGATGCGCGGCGAGCGCTGGCGACCGGGCTGGTTTCCGATGTGGTCGAGGATGCGGAACTGGAAGCCGCCGGCACCGCTATCGTTGCCGACATGCTGGCGGCGTCGCCGATGGGGCTGCGGATGACCAAGGAGGGGCTGGCGCTCGCCACCGATGCGCCGAGCCTCGAAGCCGCCATGGCCATCGAGAACCGCAACCAGCTGATGTGCGCGGCCAGCGACGATTTCCGCGAAGGGATGGCGGCATTCCTCGAAAAACGCGTGCCCGTCTGGGGTGGCCGCTAGAGCGGTTTCCGATCGATCTGGGTCATCGGCACGGCGCCGATTTCGTTCCGTGGCGAGGAGCGCGGAGGGCGCGATGCCTTGTGCATCGTAACCGACGAGCGACGCTGCCACGGGGCAAAAGCGGCCCGCCGCGAAGCGGGCGCCCGCAGGGCGATGACGGTGATCCGGATCGATCGGGAACCGCTCTAGATCCGCACCATCGCCATCATCGCCTTGCTGCCATAGCGATCGCCGGCGGTGGTCCCGGGCGGCTGCGCCGCGTCGAGCGCTGCCATGTCGTCGGCGCCGAGCCGCAGCACCGCAGCGTCGGCATTGTCTTCCAGCGTGACGCGGCGCTTCGATCCGGGGATCGGCACCACCGTGTCGCCCTTGGCCAGCAGCCACGCCAGCGCCACCTGCGCCGGCGTCGCACCATGGGCCTGCGCGATGCTGCGCACCACTGCCACGGCCGCCATGTTGGCGTCGTAGTTGCTGCCCTGGTAGCGCGGGTCGCGGCTGCGATAATCGCTTTCCGGCAGCGCTTCGGCGCGCGGCTGGGTGCCGGCGAGGAAACCGCGACCCAGCGGCGAATAGGGCACGAAGCCGATGCCGAGTTCGCGGCACAGCGGCCAGATTTCGGCTTCGACATCACGTTCCCACAGCGACCATTCGCTCTGCAGCGCGCTGATCGGGTGGACGGCATGGGCCCGGCGAATGGTGGCGGGGCCGGCCTCGCTCATCCCGAGGAAGCGCACCTTGCCCTCGCTGACCAGCGCCGCCATGGCGCCGATGGTGTCCTCGATCGGCACCGCCGGGTCGACCCGGTGCTGGTAGAGCAGGTCGATATGGTCAACTCCCAGGCGGCGCAGGCTTGCTTCGGCCACCTCGCGAACGGTCTCGGGGCGCGAATCGACGCCCGTAACCTTGCCGTCGGCGATGCGGAAACCGAATTTGGTGGCGATGACGGCGCGGTCGCGCTTGCCGGCCAGCGCCCGGCCGAGCAATTCCTCGTTGCGCCACGGGCCATAGACTTCGGCAGTATCGAAGAAATCGACGCCGAGATCGAGGGCGCGGTGGATGGTGGCGGTGGCTTCGGCTTCGTCGACGATTCCGTACATCGCCGCCTGGCCGGCGGTGCCCGCCATGCCCATGCAGCCAAGGCCGAGGGCGGATACTTCGAGGCCCGATGCCCCGAGTTTGCGCTTGTGCATGGCGTGTTTCCTTTTCGCTGACGCCAGCCTAGAAATCCGCATCATGGCACGCAAATATTTCGGCACCGATGGCATCCGCGGCCTGACCAATGCGGCTCCGATGACGGCGGAAATCGCCATGAAAGTCGGCCAGGCGGCAGGACGGCGCTTCCTGCGGCATGGCCATGGCAGCCGCGTCGTCATCGGCAAGGATACGCGGCTTTCGGGCTATATGATGGAATCAGCGCTCACGGCGGGGTTCACGTCGGTCGGCATGAACGTGCTGCAACTGGGACCGATGCCGACTCCGGCGGTGGCGATGCTGACCCGCACGCTGCGCGCCGATCTGGGCGTGATGGTTTCGGCCAGCCACAACCCATTCCACGACAACGGCATCAAGCTGTTCGGCCCCGATGGCTTCAAGCTTTCCGATGCCGAAGAGGCCGAGATCGAACTCGCGCTCGACAGCGAGATCGCGCTGGCGGCGCCCGCCGACATCGGCCGCGCGAAGCGCATCGAGGACGCCCGCGGCCGCTACATCCATTTCGCCAAGGCAACCTTTCCCGATGACCTGCGGCTGGATGGCTTGAAGGTCGTCGTCGATTGCGCCCATGGCGCGGCCTATGCAGTGGCACCGCCGGCGCTGTGGGAGCTGGGCGCCGAGGTCGATGCGATCGGCGTTGCGCCCAATGGCTTCAACATCAACGATGCCGTCGGATCGACGCACCCCAAGGCGCTGCAGCTGCGGGTGCTGGAAACCGGCGCCGATATCGGCATTGCGCTCGATGGCGATGCCGATCGGCTGATCGTTGTCGATGAAAAAGGCCAGATCGTCGATGGCGACCAGCTGATGGCGCTGGTGACGAGCCGGGCGTCGGTTCTGGGCACGTTGCGCGGTGGCGCGCTGGTGGCGACGGTAATGTCGAACCTCGGCCTCGAACGCTGGCTGGGGCAGCAGGGCATCGGGCTGCACCGCGCCGGGGTCGGCGATCGTTATGTGCTCGAGATGATGCGGGCGCAGAGGTGCAACATCGGCGGCGAACAATCGGGGCATCTGATCCTCGCCGATCATTCGACCACCGGCGACGGTCTCGTGGCGGCCCTGCAGGTGCTGGCGGCACTGGTGGCGAGCGGCCGCCCGGCGAGCGAGGTGCTGCACCTGTTCGATCCGCTGCCGCAATTGCTGAAGAGCGTCCGCTTCACCGGCGCGCCGCTGGAGCGTGACAGCGTCAAGGCGGTGATCGCGGCAGGCGAAGCCCGGCTGAACGGCAATGGCCGGCTGCTGATCCGCAAGTCGGGCACCGAGCCGGTGATCCGGGTGATGGCCGAAAGCGAGGACAAGGCACTGGTCAAGGCGGTGGTCGAGGACATCTGCGCGGCGGTGGTGGCGGCATAGTCGATTCGGGCGGCGGTAATGGACTGTCGATGTTTGACGTGTATGAAAACTGTCGGTTGGCGAGGCTCGACGCACGGACCGCTTGTCACCTGCCTTAGAATGAATGGAGACTGCGATGCCGTTCACCGAAGCCTGGAGTGATTACAACGACGGTGACTTTGTGTTCGGCTTGAATGCAGCCATCGCTGACTTTCAGAAGACAAAGAATGTCCAGAAATCAACCGTCGATACCAAAGTCGGTACCGTACGGCAGTTGAGCGACAAACGGGACGGCCTGGACAAGTTCGGCGTTGCTCGCCAGGAGCAAAACACGGCCTATCTCGACTCCCTTGAAAATCATCCAAAATATCAGATTGCGTATGACAAGAACAAAGGTGGCGGAAACGTTACTGATAACGCGAAATTTAGATTGAAGTCAAAAGCCGCATTGAACTGGTGCATTTCAAGCAAGACAATCGTACATTTCGTCCTTGACGGTCTGGATTTGAACGAGGTCATCGAAAAGAATTTCAAGATGCCCAACAAGCCTCATAGCCCGAACAACGAATTCAAGAGCGCTGCCGATGACAAAATTCGTACAGTGACCGGCGCCGAATTGCGCTGGATTTACCGTAATCGTGAACGGCCGGAAACGCAGGAATGCGTACAGTTCTGGTACGCGGGCAAGCAATGTTCGCCGCCCTGGTCGGCGCTGTTCAAGAACATCGTCGCCAATGCTCCCGACTGGGGGGGCTACAAGATCACCCACCCCGTTAAAATTTGACGCCGGTGATCCAGATGCCGAGTTTGGGCGTGCCAGCCCGCATTCTAGTCATTGCCGGCTCCGATTGTTCCGGCGGCGCCGGTATCCAGGCCGATATCAAGACGATCACCTGCCTCGGCGGCTATGCGATGACGGCGGTGACGGCGGTCACCGTGCAGAACACGCTGGGTGTCAGCGCCATTCATGGCATTCCGGCGGACGTCGTCGCTGCGCAGATCGCCGCCTGTCTCGACGATATCGGCGTCGATGCGATCAAGATCGGCATGCTCGGCAGCTGGCAGGTGGTCGAGGCCGTCGCCGATGCGCTCGCCAGCGTGGCCGTGCCGATCGTGCTCGATCCGGTGATGGTGGCGAAAGGCGGCGCCATGCTGATCGACGCCGATGCCGCCGAAATGATGCTGATGCGGCTGCTGCCGATCGCCAGCATTATCACGCCGAACACGCCCGAGCTTGCCGAACTTACTCAGACCGATGTCGAAGATGATGCCGATGCGCTGCTGGCGGCACAGGAATTGCTCAATGCCGGGCCGCGCGCCGTGCTGGCGAAGGGCGGGCATTTGCCGGGCACGACCGTCACCGACTGGCTGGTGACCCGGGGCGGCAGCCGGGCTTTTGCCAGCCCGCGCATCGAAACGCGGCACAGCCATGGCACCGGCTGCACGCTTGCGGCGGCGCTGGCATGCGGGCTGGGTCAGGGGCTTGACCTTGAAGCAGCAGTGACGCGGGCACGGGCGTTCGTCGCGCAGGGGCTGGCGACGGCGCCGGGCTTCGGCGGCGGCCACGGCCCGATCGGCTTTGCGCCGCTGGCATGAACGCAGGCCTCGGCTGGGATCGGGAGGACCGCTGCGGTGGCCCCATGACTGGCATCGTTGCTGGAATCGATGAAGCCGGGCGTGGTCCCCTCGCCGGGCCGGTGGTGGCGGCCGCCGTCATTCTCGATCGCAGCAACTGCCCCGATGGCATCGCCGACAGCAAGCGGATCGGCGCCACGGCGCGCGACCGGCTGCACGCAGCGCTGTGCGAAGTCGCCTGCATCGGCATCGGCAGCGCCAGTGTCGCGGAAATCGACCGGCTGAACATCCATTGGGCGACAATGCTGGCGATGGAGCGCGCCGTCGAAGCGCTGCTGGCGACCTGCAGGGCGCCGCCGATGCATTTTCTCGTCGATGGCAATCGGCTGCCGCGCTGGCGCCATCCGGCGACTGCGATCGTCGGCGGCGATGCCGTTTGCCGGTCGATCGCCGCGGCGTCGATCATCGCCAAGGTGACGCGCGATCGCGGGATGGCCGCGCTCGATGCCGAATGGCCGGCCTATGGCTGGGCGCGCAACAAGGGCTATGGCACCGCAGAACACATGCGAGCGCTGGCGGTATCCGGGCCGTCGCCGCATCATCGTCAGAGTTTTGCGCCGGTACGGGCTGCGGCTCGCGCCTGAAGCGGCGGCCTGCGGAAAGTTGCGCCGCGGGCGTGCGCAGCGGTTGCGACATTGCGCCAGCGGGACTATCCGACCGCCAATCGTGACGCAGAGAGAGAACATCCCATGGCCCGCAAGAAAATCGCGCTGATCGGCGCCGGCAACATCGGTGGCACGCTGGCGCATCTCGCCGCAGCCAAGGGCCTGGGCGATATCGTGCTGTTCGACGTTGTGGAAGGCGTTCCGCAGGGCAAGGCGCTCGACCTGGCGCAGTGCGGCCCGGTCGAAGGCTTTGATGCGGTGTTGAAGGGCACCAACGATTATGCCGATATTGCCGGTGCCGATGTCATCATCGTCACCGCCGGCGTCGCGCGCAAGCCGGGGATGAGCCGCGATGATCTGCTCGGCATCAATCTGAAAGTGATGAAGGCGGTGGGCGAAGGCATCGCTGCCAATGCGCCGGGTGCCTTCGTCATATGCATCACCAACCCATTGGATGCGATGGTCTGGGCGCTGCGCGAATTTTCGCAGCTGCCGCATCACATGGTCGTCGGCATGGCCGGCGTCCTCGATTCGTCGCGTTTCCGGCATTTCCTCGCCGATGAATTCAAGGTTTCGGTGCAGGATGTCACGGCCTTCGTGCTCGGCGGCCATGGCGATACCATGGTGCCGGTGATCGAATATTCGACCGTCGCCGGCATTCCGGTTCCCGATCTGATCAAGATGGGCTGGTCGACGCAGGAACGTATCGACGCGATCGTGGCGCGTACCCGCAGCGGCGGCGGCGAAATCGTCGGCCTGTTGAAGACCGGCAGCGCCTATTACGCCCCGGCGACCAGCGGCATCGCGATGGCCGAAGCGTTCCTTTACGACCAGAAGCGCGTCATTCCCTGCGCTGCGAACCTTACCGGCCAATATGGAGTCAACGATCTTTACGTCGGCGTGCCCTGCATCATCGGTGCCGGCGGGGTCGAAAAGATCGTCGAAATCGCGCTGACCGACGAGGCCCGGGCCAATTTCACCGTCTCGGTCGATGCGGTCAAGGAGCTGCTGATGGCGTGCCGGGCGATCGACGGCAGCCTCGCCTAGTGGCGGGCGAGGCCATCATGGTTCGCAACGACTGGCGGCGCGACGAGATCGCCGCGCTGTTCGCCTTGCCGTTCACCGATCTGCTGTTCCGGGCGCAGACGGTGCATCGGGCATTCTTCGATTCGAACCGGGTGCAGAAATCGCAACTGCTGTCGATCAAGACCGGCGGTTGCCCCGAGGATTGCGGTTATTGCGCCCAGTCCGCCCGCTTCAACACCGGGGTCAAGGCCGACAAGCTGATGGCAGTCACCGATGTGGTGGCCGAGGCCGAACGCGCCCGGGCCGGCGGCGCGACACGCTTCTGCATGGGCGCTGCCTGGAAGGGCCCGAAGGACCGCGACCTTGCCGATCTTGCCGCAATGGTCGCCGGCGTCCGCGCGCTGGGCATGGAAACCTGCATGACGCTGGGAATGCTCACCGAGTTCCAGACTGCAGCGCTGGCAGCCGCCGGGCTCGATTTCTACAACCACAATATCGATACCTCGCCCGAACATTATGCCGACGTCGCGACGACGCGATCGCAGGATGACCGGTTGCAGACGCTGGCGCATGTCCGTGCCGCCGGCATCGCAGTGTGCAGTGGCGGCATCATCGGCATGGGTGAAACCCGCGACGACCGGATCGGCCTGATCGCCACCCTGGCGACGCTGCCCGAACACCCCGGCAGCGTGCCGATCAACGCGCTGGTGCCGATTGCCGGAACGCCGCTGGGCGACGCCATCCTGTCGGGGGCTGCGCCATCGGTCGACGGCATCGAATTCGCCCGCACGGTGGCAGTGGCGCGGATCACCATGCCGCGCGCGATGGTGCGCCTGTCGGCCGGCCGCGAAACGATGAGCGACGAGACCCAGGCTCTGTGCTTCCTTGCCGGTGCCAATTCGGTGTTTGTCGGCAACCGCTTGCTGACCACCGCCAACCCCGGCGAAACCCGCGACGCGCAATTGTTCGAAAAGCTCGGCCTGGTGCCGATGGAGGCTGCTGCATGAACATCCATGAATATCAGGCCAAGGAACTGCTCGCCAAATTCGGCGTGCCGGTTCCCATCGGCTTCGCCGCCTTGACGGTAGACGAAGCCGTGTCGGCAGCGGCGAAGCTGCCCGGGCCGCTGTATATCGTGAAGGCGCAGATCCACGCCGGCGGCCGCGGCAAGGGCAAGTTCGTCGAGCTGCCGCCCGAGGCCAAGGGCGGCGTCCGCCTCGCTCGCAGCGCCGACGACGTGCGCGCCGCCGCGACCGACATGCTCGGCAACACGCTGGTCACCATCCAGACCGGTGCCGCCGGCAAGCAGGTCAACCGCCTGTATGTCACCGATGGCGTCGATATCGCGCGCGAACTCTACCTCGCCATGCTCGTCGATCGCGGCTCGGGTCGCATCGCGCTGGTCGCCTCGACCGAAGGCGGCATGGATATCGAAACCGTCGCGCACGACAGCCCTGAAAAGATCGCCACCATCCTCATCGATCCGGCGACCGGCATCATGCCCCACCACGGCCGCGTCGTCGCCGCGGCGCTGGCGCTCACGGGTGACCTTGCCAAACAATGCGAAAATGTCGTCGCCCGCCTCTATGCGGCCTTCGTCGGCACCGATGCGGCGCAGATGGAAATCAACCCGCTGGCGGTGACCGAAGCCGGTGACTCCGGGGCAAAGCTGCTCGTTCTCGACGCCAAGGTCGCTTTCGATTCGAACGCCCTCTACCGCCACCCCGATCTCGTCGAACTGCGCGACCTGACCGAGGAAGACCCCGCCGAAGTCGAAGCCAGCCAGCATGATCTCGCTTTCATCAAGCTCGACGGCGACATCGGCTGCCTGGTGAACGGCGCCGGGCTTGCCATGGCGACGATGGACATCATCAAGCTGAACGGTGCCGAGCCTGCCAATTTCCTCGATGTCGGCGGCGGTGCCAGCAAGGAAAAGGTGACAGCTGCGTTCAAGCTGATCCTCAAGGATCCGGCAGTGAAGGGCATCCTTGTCAACATCTTCGGCGGCATCATGCGCTGCGATATCATCGCCGAGGGCATCATCGCCGCGGCGAAGGACGTGAATTTGTCGGTGCCGCTGGTTGTCCGGCTCGAAGGCACCAATGTCGAACTCGGCAAGCAGATTCTGGCCGACAGCGGTCTGCCGATCATCTCGGGTGACAATCTGGGCGATGCTGCCGCCAAGATCGTCGCTGAAGTCAAGAAAGCTGCCTGAACCATGTCGATCCTCGTCAACAAGGCCACAAAGGTCATCACCCAGGGCTTCACCGGCAAGCAGGGGACGTTCCACAGCGAAGCCGCCATCGCCTATGGCACCAACCTCGTCGGCGGCACCGCCCCGGGCAAGGGCGGCCAGACGCACCTCGGCCTGCCGGTGTTCGATACCGTGCATGAAGCGCGCACCGTCACCGGTTGCGATGCTTCCGTCGTCTATGTGCCGCCAGCGGGTGCCGCAGATGCCATTTGCGAAGCCATCGATGCGCAGGTGCCGCTGGTTATCTGCATCACCGAAGGCATCCCGGTGCTCGACATGGTTCGCGTCAAGCGCGCGCTCGCCGGTTCCGCCACCCGCCTGATCGGGCCGAACTGCCCCGGCGTGCTGACGCCGGGCGAATGCAAGATCGGCATCATGCCGGGCAACATCTTCCGCAAGGGTTCGGTCGGTGTCGTTTCGCGTTCCGGCACGCTGACCTATGAAGCCGTTCACCAGACGACGTCGGTCGGCCTTGGCCAGACGACGGCGGTCGGCATCGGCGGCGACCCCGTCAACGGCACCAACTTCATCGACGTGCTCGAGCTGTTCCTTGCCGATCCCGAGACCCATTCGATCATCATGATCGGCGAAATCGGCGGTGATGCCGAGGAAATGGCAGCGCAGTTCCTGATCGACGAAGCCAGGCGCGGCCGCAGGAAGCCGATGGTCGGCTTCATCGCCGGGCGCACCGCACCTCCCGGTCGCCGCATGGGCCATGCCGGCGCCATTGTTTCGGGCGGCAAGGGCGACGCCGAATCGAAGATCGCAGCCATGGAGGCTGCCGGAATTCGCGTTTCGCCGTCGCCATCGGCGCTGGGTACGACCTTGGTCGAGGTTCTGGCCGGCTAAATTCCTGCCTAGACGCCGCTATGGCAGCCATGCGCCCGGCCGCAGGTGACATCGGCGGCGGTCGGGGCTAAGTGCCGGCGACCTGCAAGGACGTGCTTCATGGATTTCGAACCGCTTCTGCCGACGGCCGCCGATAGCGAAGGGCCGTCCTGGGCGCGGAGCGACTGGCCGGCCCCGGCCGCCGACGACCTGACCCGGGCGCTCGACGCTGCCGATATCCTGATCCGCGACGACAAGGTCGCCGGCAAGGCAGTCGAACGTGCCGCTGCTGCCGGGGCCTCGCCGGCAGCGATCGCCCAGGCCGCAACCGACGCGATTGCCGCGCTGATGCTGATCCGCACCTATCGCGTGCGCGGCCATCTTGCTGCCAATCTCGATCCGCTCGGGCTGATGAAGCGCGAGCTGCCGGCCGACCTGACGCCCGAATATCACGGCTTCAAGGCGAACGACCTCGATCGGCCGATCTATGTCGGTGGCACGCTGGGGCTGGAAACCACCACCGTTCGAGAGTTGGTTGCCATCCTGCGCCGCAACTATTGCGGCAATGTCGGCCTTGAATACATGCACATCAACGACGTCGAGGAACGGCGTTTCCTGCAGGACCGGTTCGAAGGCCGCGACAAGGAAATCCAGTTCACCGACAACGGCAAGCGCGCCATCCTAAACAAGCTGGTCGAGGCCGAACAGTTCGAACGCTTCCTCGGCCGCAAATATGTCGGCACCAAGCGGTTCGGCCTCGATGGCGCCGAAGCGATGATCCCGGCGATGGAATCGATCATCAAGGTCGGCGGCGCGCTCGGCATCACCGAAGTCGTATTCGGCATGCCGCACCGCGGCCGGCTCAACATGCTCGCCAATGTCCTGCAAAAGCCGTTCCGGGTGATCTTCCACGAATTCGGTGGCGGGTCCTCGCATCCCGACGATGTCGGCGGATCGGGCGATGTCAAATACCACCTCGGCACCAGCACCAACCGCGAATTCGACGGCAATCTGGTGCATCTGTCGCTGGTACCGAACCCGTCGCACCTCGAAGCGGTCGATCCGGTGGTGCTCGGCAAGGTTCGCGCCATCCAGACCATGGTCGGTGATTCCGATCACAAGCGCTCGCTGCCGGTGCTGCTGCACGGCGATGCGGCTTTTGCCGGGCAGGGGATCGTCGCCGAATGTTTCGGCTTTTCGGGGCTGACTGGCTACAACACCGGCGGCACCATCCATTTCGTCGTCAACAACCAGGTCGGTTTCACCACCAGCCCGCAGTTTGCGCGGTCGTCGCCCTATCCGTCCGATGTCGCCAAGATCGTGCAGGCGCCGATCTTCCATGTGAATGGCGATGATCCCGAGGCCGTGACCTATGCCACCAAGGTCGCCACCGAATTCCGCCAGCGCTTCGGCCGCGACGTCGTTATCGACATGTGGTGCTACCGCCGCTTCGGCCACAACGAGAGCGACGAACCGAGCTTCACCCAGCCGCTGATGTATGCGCAGATCGCTCGCCAGCGCACGGTTGCCGATCTCTATGCCGAGCGTCTTGTCGGCCAGGGCGTGGTCGACGCCGGTTTCCTTCGCGCTGCGATCGATCGCTATACCGCTGTTCTCGAAACCGATTTCGATGCAGCGCCGGGCTACAAGGCCAACAAGGCCGATTGGTTCGAAGGCCGCTGGTCGGGGCTGGGCCGGCCAAAGGAAGAAATCACCGGCCGCCGGGCTGCGGCGACCGGGGTCGCTGCCGGCGAATTGCGCGATGTGGGCACGGCGCTGACCAGCGTCCCTGCCGATTTCGCCATCCACAAGACGCTGGCGCGCATCGTCGAGGCCAAGGCGGAAACCCTGCGTCTGGGCGAAGGCATCGACTGGGCGACCGCCGAGGCGCTGGCGTTCGGGTCACTGCTCAAGGACGGTTTCGGCGTCCGCCTGTCGGGCCAGGATTCGGGGCGCGGGACGTTCAGCCAGCGCCATGCCGTGTGGACCGACCAGAAGGACGGCCATCGCCACGTGCCGCTGAAGGCCATCGACGCGAAGTTCGAGGTCTATGATTCGCCGCTCAGCGAGTTCGGTGTGCTCGGTTTCGAATTCGGCTATGCACTCGCCGATCCCAAGAGCCTGGTATTGTGGGAGGCGCAGTTCGGCGATTTCGTCAACGGTGCCCAGACGATCATCGATCAGTTCATTGCCAGTTCGGAAATCAAGTGGCTGCGTGCCAACGGCCTCGTCATGCTGTTGCCGCATGGCTACGAAGGGCAGGGGCCGGAACACAGCTCCGCGCGGCTCGAACGCTTCCTGCAGCTTTGCGCCGAGGACAATATCCAGGTTGCCAACGCGACGACCCCGGCGAATTACTTCCACCTGCTGCGCCGCCAGATGCTTCGCGACTTCCGCAAGCCGCTGATCATCATGACTCCCAAATCGCTGTTGCGGCACAAGCGGGCGGTGTCGTCGATTGCCGACATGGACGCCGGCACCAGCTTCCACCGCTGCCTCGACGATCTGGCGCCATGCGATCCGGCGAAGATCCGCCGCCTCGTGCTGTGCACCGGCAAGGTCTATTATGATCTGCTCGATGCGCGCGAGAAAACCGATCGCAGCGATGTCTATCTGCTTCGGGTCGAACAGCTTTATCCGTTCCCGAGCGATGTCATCTCCGAATATGTCGCGAAGTTTGCAGCGCTGGAGGATGTCGTCTGGGCGCAGGAAGAGCCGAAGAACGCCGGCGCCTGGACGTTCGTCGCGCCGCTGATCGAAACCGCGATCGGCAAGCGGCCGATCTACGCCGGGCGGGCCGCGGCGGCGGCGACGGCAACCGGCCTGCTCAAGCGGCACAATGCCGAACAGGCCAAGCTCGTCGCCGAAGCGCTGGGGGCTTCGCGCGCCGAAATCACCGCAGCGATCCGCGGCGGTCTCAGATCGGCGCAGACGGGCGGCTGACGATGCGAACGCATCTCGAATTCGTGTCGGCGGCGTTCGATCCCGATCCCGGCGAGGACGAGGCGACAAATCCCGGCCTTTTCGGCAGGCGCCTCGCCGAGTTATTGGCCGCGGCTTTCGGCCAGCAGGGGCAGCGTCCGGGACCGACGATTGCCGAGGATTGGGGCTGGATGGTGCCCTTGCGCAACGAAGGCTTTCCGGTTTGGCCGGGGTGTGCGTCGCACGACGCACCGCCGAACTGGATGGTGTTCACCGAACCCAGCCAGCCGACCATCCGCAAGCTGTTCCGCCGGATCGACACGACCGTACAGGTCGAAGCAGTCGCAATGCAGCTCGAAACAATTCTTGTCGACCGCGGCAACGCAACCCAGTTGCGCTGGTGGAACGATAGCGATTCAGGAAGAAACTGACATGGCAACCGACGTCATCATCCCGGCTCTCGGCGAGTCGATCACCGAAGCCACCGTCGGTGAATGGCTGAAGGCGCCCGGCGACGCCGTCGCCGCCGACGAACCGATCGTCAGCCTCGAAACCGACAAGGTCGCTGTTGAAGTGCCGTCGCCCGTCGCCGGCATCATGGGCGACCAGCTTTTCAAGGTCGGCGATACCGTTGCGGTCGGCGCGATGATCGCTCGGATCGTCGAAGCGGGCGCTGGCGCGGCGACGGCCGGCAGCGAGGCAGCTGCCGCTGCTGCGGCGCCGACTCCGGTTGCAGCGGCGGAACGGACGGCCGAAATCGCGCCGGCTCCGGCGCCTGCTGCTGTCACCGCGCCGCCATCTGCCGCCACCGCGCCGCCTGCCGAACTCGACGCGATGGGCCCCGCCGTTCGGCGCTTGATCGAGGAATATGACATCGATCCGGCCAGCGTTGCTGCCACCGGCAAGGATGGGCGATTGACCAAGGGCGATGTGCTCGCGGCCATCGATGCCGGGACCGCCCGTCGTCATGCGCGCCCGGCGCCGGCGAGCCCGACCACCGTCGGCGCCGCGCCCGTCGCTGCAGCCGTCGCCGCCGCGCCCGACCGCCGCGAGGAACGCGTTCGCATGACGCGGCTGCGCCAGACCATCGCGCGCCGCCTGAAGGAAGCCCAGAACACCGCGGCCATGCTGACGACGTTCAACGACGTCGACATGACCGAGGTGATGGCCGCGCGCACCCGCTACCGGGATCTGTTCGAAAAGAAGCACAAGGTCCGCCTCGGCTTCATGTCGTTCTTTGCCAAGGCGGTGACGCTGGCACTGAAGGACGTGCCGGCAGTCGGTGCGCGCATCGAAGGCGAGGAGATCGTCTACGCCGATTATGCCGATCTCGGCATCGCCGTGTCGTCGCCGGGCGGCCTCGTTGTGCCGGTGCTGAAGAACGCGCATCGCCTCAGCTTTGCCGAAACCGAAAAGGCCATCGGCGATTTCGGCCGCCGCGCCCAGGCCGGCGAGCTGACCCTCGCCGATATGCAGGGTGGCAATTTCACCATCACCAATGGCGGTGTGTTCGGCTCGCTGATGTCAACGCCGATCCTCAACCCGCCGCAATCGGGCGTGCTCGGCATGCACCGCATCGAGGAGCGGCCGGTGGTGCGCAATGGCGCTATTGTCGCCCGGCCGATGATGTACCTGGCGCTGAGCTATGATCATCGCCTCGTCGACGGCCGCGAGGCAGTGACCTTCCTCGTCCGCGTCAAGGAGGCCATCGAGGACCCGACCCGGCTGCTCATCGACCTTTGATGGCTGGCCGACCTGTCTTGCCCTGGCATTTCGACAGCGGCGCCGAACGTGGGTCGGTGCGGTGGCGAATGGGCGACGGCGAGGACGTTTATAACTATATTATACTTGGTTCAGCGCGTTGTCGGATACTCAAAGAAAGCGCTTCGAGGGTGAAAATCCCGAACCGGGTAGTTGGCGCGGTTTCTATGACACGATCCGCTCGCACCCTTGGAGCGCATGATGGCAAACTTTGATTTCGACGTTGTAGTGATCGGCGCCGGTCCTGGCGGCTATGTCGCTGCCATCCGCGCCGCGCAGCATGGCCTGAAGGTTGGCTGTGTCGAAAAGCGTGACCGGCTCGGCGGGACCTGCCTCAATGTCGGCTGCATCCCGTCGAAGGCGCTGCTGCACGGCTCGGAACTGTTCGAGGAGGCGAGCCATGGCGCGCTCGCCAAATTCGGCGTCAAGCTGACCGGCGTCGAGCTCGACTTGCCAGCGCTGCTCGCCGAAAAGGACAAGGCGGTCAACGAACTGACCGACGGCATCGCCTTCCTGTTCAAGAAGAACAAGGTCGATTGGCTGAAGGGCGAAGCCAGCTTCATCGATGCCAGGTCGATCACCGTCGCCGGCCGCACCGTCACCGCGAAAAACTTCATCATCGCCACCGGCTCGGAGGTCGCGCTGCTGCCCGGCATGGTGCCCGATGGCGAGGTGATCGTCACCTCGACCGAGGCGCTGTCGCTGCCCAAGGTTCCCGGCCATCTCGTCATCATCGGCGGCGGCTATATCGGCCTCGAGATGGGGTCGGTGTGGCGGCGGCTCGGCGCGAAGGTCACCGTAGTAGAGTATGCGGAGCGGATCGTCCCGGCGATGGATGTCGAAGTCGCCAATGCCTTCGCCAAGATCCTGCAGAAACAGGGCTTCACCCTGAAAACCTCGACCAGGGTCACCGGCGTTCGGCGCGACGGTGCCGGCGCGATCGTCAGCATCGAACCCGCCGCCGGCGGCGCGGCGGAGGAAATCGCTGCCGATATCGTGCTATTGTCGGTCGGCCGGCGTCCGAATACCGACAACCTCAACCTCGAAGCCACCGGCCTCGCGCTGGGCACCGAAGGCGCCGACCGCGGCCGCATCGCCATCAACCATGATTTCTCGACGGCGGTGCCGGGTATCTGGGCGATCGGCGATGTCGTCCGCGGCCCGATGCTGGCGCACAAGGCGGAAGACGAAGGCATCGCCTGCGCCGACAACATCGCCGGGCTTACCGGGGTCATCAACCACGATGTCATCCCCGCCGTCGTCTATACCCAGCCCGAAGTCGCCAGTGTCGGGCGAACCGAGGAAGAACTGAAAGCCGCCGGAATCGCCTACAAGGCCGGCAAATTTCCGTTTGCCGCCAACAGCCGCGCCAAGGCCAACCGCAGCACCGAAGGCTTCGTGAAAGTCCTCGCCGATGCAGCGACCGACCGGGTGCTCGGGGTCCATATCATCGGCAGCATGGCCGGCACGATGATCGCCGAAGCCGCGCTGGCGATGGAATATGGCGCATCGAGCGAGGATATCGCGATGACGTGCCACGCCCATCCGACGCATTCGGAAGCGCTGAAGGAAGCCGCGATGGCGGTAACCGGCAAACCGATCCACGCCTGACGGTGCCGGACATGGCCGGATCCCCGACGGCGATACGGCGCTGGTGCCTACCACGGCGTTTCCTGCACCAGTTGCACCTGTGGCTGGGGGTGATCGTCGGGCTGCAGTTGCTTTTGTGGACGGCTAGCGGCCTGTTCATGACTTCGGCCGCCATAGAAACGGTGCGCGGCACGCCGTTGCGGCGCAACCCGATACCCGCCGATCTGCGCAGCGCAGGCCCGGTGTTGCCGCCGGAAGCCGTGCTGGTCTCGCGCACCGAGAGCGCCGAACTGATCATGTTGCTCGGCCGCCCGGTTTATCGGCTGACGGCGGGGGAGCGCCATTGGCTTGTCGATGCCACCACCGGCTGCAACCGCCCGATCGACCGCGACGATGCGCTGGCCATCGCACGTGACCGAGTACACCTCGTCGAACCGGTCGCCGCCAGCCGCGTCTTTGATCCGCCACCCCTGGAATTGCGCCGGCCGGGCGGCGCCTGGGCGGTGGCCGACGCCGATGGAACTCGTGTCTATATCGCCACGACGGGCGAGGTGATGGCGATCCGCACCGGCCTGTGGCGCTGCTTCGATTTTGCCTGGGGCCTGCACATCCTCGATCCGGCCGGGCGCGAGGACAGCCATCATCCGCTGCTGATCGCATCGGCGGCGCTGGCGCTTGTGTCGGTGCTGAGCGGCATTGCGCTGCTGGCACGCCGGTTCGTGCCGCGGCGGCGATGATCGAGGTTCCCGCCGTCGCGGCACCGGCGATCCCTGCCATCCGGCAATTGCTCGAACTGCTCGACATGGCCGGCGTCGCCGTCTTTGCCGTGTCCGGAGCGCTGGCGGCGGCGCGCGGCCGGCACACCATCGTCACCTTCGCGTTTTTCGCTGCCGTCACCGGTATCGGCGGTGGCACGCTGCGCGATCTGCTGATCGGAGCACCGGTTTTCTGGGTCGGGCGATCGGACTATCTCGGTGTCTGCCTGGCCGCGGCCGGCATCGTCTGGCTGTTGAAGGCGGATCGCTGGCAATTGGCAGCGCTACTCTGGTTCGATGCGGTCGGCATGGCTGCCTATGCCGTGATCGGCGCTGCCAAGGCGCTCGGCGCCGGTCTGCCGCCGCTGTCGGCGATTGTCATGGGCGTGTTGACCGCAAGCTTCGGCGGCATTGTCCGCGACGTTCTCGCCGGCGAACCATCGGTGCTGCTGCGCCGCGAAATCTATGTTTCGGCAGCGGCACTGGGGGCTTCGGCCTATGTCGTGCTTAGCGTCATCGGTGCCGGAACGCTGATCGCTGGAGGAGTTGGAGTTGCTGCCGGCTTCACGCTGCGCGCGCTGGCGATCGGGCGAGGGCTGGCGCTACCCGCCTATCGCGCCGACAGTGAGCCCGGCAAGCACTGAACGCCGGCCTCAGGGCAATTTCGGTTTCACCACGGGCTCGCTGCGGTGGCTGCGGGGCACCGCCAGCCGGCTGCGCGGCGTTCGCCCGTCGGCCTGGATGCGGCTGCGCAGTTCGGCGCGCTTCTCGTGGATGGAGGCGATCACCCGGCCCATCGGCACGCCCAGATCGGCCAGCAGCGCTTCGGCGAGTTGCAGGCTCGATTCGATGGTTTCGGGCACCGCATCGCTGGCGCCGAGCTGGTAGAGGGCGGCAGCATGATCGGCGTCGCGGGCCCGCACCACCACGCAAAGATCGGGGTGGCGCTCGCGGATCAACCGCACCAGCGTTTCGAGGCTCTGCGCCGCATCGATGGTCAGCACCACCGCCCGGGCACTTTCGAGATGCAGCGCCGCCAGCAATTCCGGGCGGCGAGCGTCGCCGTAGATTACCGGCTGCCCCGCGGCGCGATGACGGCGCACTTCGTCGGGATCACTGTCGACGGCCAGATACGGCTGCGCATGTACTTCGAGCATGCTTGCCACCAGCCGGCCGACTCGGCCGAAGCCGATGATGACGGTGCGGTCGGGAACGGGTTCGGGCGCCACCACCGTTGCATCGGCAGTGCCGAAGCGCGCCTCCATTCGCTGCCCGGCAAGGCCGAGGACCGGCGCCAGCGCGAGGCTGATGCCGGTAACGATCAAGGCGATGTCAGCGGCATCGCCGGTCATCATCGTGGCGGCAACGCCGATCAGGATCAGGCTGGTTTCGCCCGGCGCCGCCAGCAGCGCCGCGACATGCGCCGCCACACCGCGGCCGCGCCGCCAGCCACGCAGCAGGGCATAGAGCACGCCGGCCTTGACGGAGACAACGGCCAGCACAAGCCCGACGAACAGCAGCGGCCGCGCCACAAGGGCAATGAGATCGAGGCTCATCCCCACCCAGATCAGGAACACCCCGAGCAGCAGGCCCTCGAACGGAGCGATCGCTGCTTCGACCTGGCGGCGGTAATCGGTTTCGGCGAGCACGACACCGGCAACCAGGCCGCCGATCGCCGGTGACAGCCCGATGCTGACCATCGCGGTGGCTGCCAGCAGCAGCACGACCAGCGTTGCTGCAAGGAACAGCTCCGGCCGCCGCGTACGCGCCGCCTGCAAGAACAATGCCGGCACCAGCAATCGCCCGGCGAGCGCGATGCCGGCGATCACCGCCACGCCTTCGACCAGGGTGATCAGAAAGCCGCCGCCCGCCGATCCGGCGCTCAGCAACAGCAACAGCGGCGCGATGGCGATATCCTGCAGCAGCAGGATACCGAAGGCAGTGCGCCCGGCCTCGCTGCCGATGCGGCCGCTGGCGCTGAGCATCTGCAGGCCGACCGCCGTCGAGGATAGCGACAGTGCCAGCGCCAGGGTCAGCGTCGCGGCGCCGCCGAGGCCGAACGGCAGCAGCAGGAGGCCGAGGAGCAGTGCCGAGACACCGAGTTGCGCCGCGCCGAGGCCGAAAACCAGCCGCCGCATCGTCCGCAGGCGTTCGATGGACAGTTCGAGGCCGAGCGCGAACAGCAGCAGCGTGATGCCGAGTTCGGCCGGTGCCGCCAGCGCTTCGGCATCGGAAATGGTGAACGGCGCCAGCCATGGGAACCGCCCGACCTGCGAGCCGAGCAATTGCGGCCCGGCCAGCATCCCGAACAGGATGAAGCCGACCACCGGTGAAATACGCAGTGCGGCAAACGCCGGAATGACCAGCCCTGCGGCGCCGAGGACGACGACGACGTCCTGAAAGTCGGCGGATTCGATCGGCAAGGCCATGATCGGGACCATACACACCGGGCTTCCGGGCGGCAGGGTGAAACTTCCGGCGAAGACCATGGCGCTGGCCAGCGGCGTCGGGCGACGGTATCGAAACGAAAGCCTGATCGAACCGGCCGGGTTGGCAACTGGGCGGAGGCAACGATGCGGATGTGGGTGCTCACTGGGATGCTGGCCGGAACCGCCACGATGATGTGGGCAATGCTTGCCGGTCACGCTGCAATCGCGGCACCGGCCCCGGCAGCGACAGACCCCGCGCCGGCGGGAATGGTGACCGCCGCCGATCCGGTCTCGATCGTGACGGCACTGCAAGCGTCCGGCTATCATGGGGTCGTCAAGGTCAACAAGAGCGGCCACACGTTCGTCGAAAGCGCCGCCAATGGTTCCACCTTTGCGATCGACCTTTATAATTGCGATGACAACGACAAGCGTATCGGCAACAAGACACTGTTGTTTTCGACATGGTGGAAGCCCGCGCCGCATCTGACGGCAGCGCTGGCCAACCGCTACAACAGCAATGCGAAATTCGGCCGGGCCTACCTCAACGAACGGGCGGAGCTTGTCCTCGAGTTGCCGGTCACGACCGTTGGCGGCATCAATCAGGCCAATTTCGGGGATGTCGTCGATAGGTGGGGCAGTGCGGATGCGGACCTGAACAAGGCCGTCGATGCGGCCGAAAAGGCGGCCACGCCGTCCAAGCCGGCGCCGCCCGGGCCCGTCGCCGGCCGGGGTGCCGGCGCGATCACCGGCCGAAGCGCTGGCGTGACGCTGTCAGCCGGAAGCGGCACCGCTTGAACGGAACAGACCCCGGCCGGCACAATTCCGGTGCAGCGGATTTTGGCCGGTTTCGATCCCCGTGATCGCCCCGCCGCCAACCGCTGCGCGGCAGGCCGGCGGCCCGGATCGAGCCTAGGTCTCGCGCAGCCGCGGCATCAGTTCGACGAAATTGCAGGGCCGGTGGCGGCTGTCGAGCTGGTCGCGCAATATGCCGTTCCAGCCGTCCTTCACCGCGCCTGTCGATCCGGGCAGGCAGAAGATATAGGTGCCGCGGGCGACGCCGGCGGTGGCGCGCGACTGGATGGTCGAGGTACCGATGCTCCGATAGCTCAGCCAGCGGAACAGCTCGCCGAAACCGGGGATGATCTTTTCCGCGACTGCATCAAGGGCTTCGGGCGTCACGTCGCGACCGGTGACGCCGGTTCCGCCGGTTGAAACGATGCAGTCGATGGCGGGATCGTCGATCCAGGCCGTGAATTGCGCCACCAGTTCGGGCACCTCGTCGCGGACGATGGCGCGCGCGGCAAGGACGTGGCCGGCGTCGGTCAGCAGCGCCGCCAGCGTGTCGCCGGAACGATCGTCGGCGCTCGTCCGCGTGTCGGACACGGTCAGCACCGCGATGCGGACGGGCAGGAAAGACAGGGCAGGATCGATCGGCATGGTGCCAGAATAGTGCGCAGCGTCCGGCCTGTCATCGGCCGCGTGTCGCCGGCCGGATACCGTCGGCGAACCGGGAGGCGATGATCATGTTCGAAACAGCCATGGCCGTGGCGTTCGTCAACGTCAGTGACCGCGAAAAAGGCCGCGCCTTTTACCACGACACGCTGGGACTTGCCCTCAAAGCCGAAGATGATTTCGGCGAATTCTATACCTTCGGCGCAGCGCGGCTGCGGCTGACGCCGATACCCGGCCACAAGGGCCATGACCATCCCGTCGCCGGCTGGCAGGTGCCGGACATTGCCGCCACCGCCGCCGCGCTGGCGGAACGCGGCGTTGCGCTGACGATCTATCCCGGCATGGGGCAGGACGAACGGGGCATCTGGTCGACGCCCGATGGCATGGTCAAGCTTGCCTGGTTCAGGGATCCCGACGGCAACTGCCTCAGCCTCAACCAGTACGGCTGATCCGGTTCAGTTGCTGGCGGTCACGCTGATGCTGGCGGCGCCGGGTACGATCGCTGATGGCGAGGCCGGCACGGCACGCGGTTCCAGCTTCACGCCCGCCGCTCCCGGCATTCCCGGAAACCGCGGCCACAGCCCGGCGGCGATCGCGTCCATGCTCGCCGGGGTGATGCCGTCGCGAAGCTGGTACATCCACAGGTTGCGCATCACCACTTCGACATAGTGGCGGGTTTCCTTGAACGGGATCGATTCGATGAACAGCAGCGGATCACCGCGATCGTCGAGGCCGGTGTTCCAGCGCTGCACCGAACCCGGCCCGGCGTTGTAGGCAGCGATCACCTTGGGCAGCAGCCCCTGGGTGTGGCTCGAATCGCGCAGGGATTCCAGATAGGTCTGGCCGACTTCGATGTTGAACGCCGGGTCGGCCAGGTCTCCGCTGGTGCCCGGCACTGCACCGGTGATGGCGCTGGCGTCGATCTGCGCTTTCACTTGCCGCGCCGTCGCCGGCATCAGCTGCATGATGCCCTTGGCGCCGGCGCGCGAGGTGGCGGTGGTAACGAAAGTCGATTCCTGCAGGGCGTGGGCGAATACCAGCGCCCGGTCGATTCGCCAGCCGCGCGCTGGCAACCAATCGGGCGCCGGATAGCGCGCCGAGAGCGGCGCTTCGATGCCGACCGGCGGCCGCGTCGCCAGGCTGTACTGCGTCGCCGGCAGCCCGAGCCGCGCAGCGAGACGAAGCAGCGCCGGATAGGTTTCGGCAATGCTGGTCTGGGCGAGGTGGCGAAGTTCCCGGTCGCCAAGGCCCAATTGGCCGATTTCGACCAGCGCCGCAGCACGGCGGGCGCCGGGCGTCGCCTTCAGATGGTTCCAGTCGGCAGTGATGAAATCGGGTTCCGACCAGTCGAGCGTCGGCGCGAGGCCGAGGCTGCGGCGAGCGAGCAGGCCGTAGAAGCTGTTGACGGCCCGCGCCGCGGTTTCCAGCCGTTCGGCGACGAGTTCCGGGCGGCCGGCAGCAAGGTGGGCGCGGCTTGCCCAGAAGGCAGCGGCGGCGGCAAGCTCTGCATTGGCGCCGCGCGTCGGTACCAGGTCGAACGCCGCGGCAGCCGCTTCGAAATGCCCGGTCCGAAAGGCAGCGAGGCCGGCTGTCCAGGCGCCGAGTGCCGCAGTCTGGCCAATGACCGGACCGCGTGCTGCTTCGAGGCCGAGCCGCTGCGCCGTGTCATTGTCGTTGGCGCCATAGCAGGACCAGGCGATGCGCTGCGCCCACAGGCTGCGCGCTGCCGGGGACAGGGTTTCGGCATAGCCCTGCCAGCGCGCCAGTGCCTCGGCGTTGCGGTCTTCGGCCAGCAACGCCTTCAGCGCAGCGCCGGCTGCTGCATCGGCAGGCCCGGAATCGGTCGGCTGCGCCGTGTAGCTGGCGGTGCGGAACGGCCGAAGTGTCGGCAGTGCCGGCAGCGGCGCCGAATCGCTGCCCGGCAGCCGCTGCGCCAGTTGCGCGATCCGCGGCGCCAGTGGCTGATCGGCGTTGGCAGCAAGCCAGGCGGCGAGGTCACTGCGGCCGAGCTTGCCAGCGCCGCGCGCCAGGATGATCTGGGCGCGCGCCGTTTCGGCGAGCAGGCCGGGGCCGGCAGTGGCCATGGCGCGTTCGGCGACGGCATGGCGCCTGGCCTCGATATCGAGGAAGATCTGCCGCCAGGTGGCGCGCTCGGGGGGTGTCAGTTGCGGCGGCACCGCCCGCTGGCGAGCGGTGATTCCGGGCCGATCGGCGGTGACGGTGACCATCGCGTCGCCCGGCGCCGCCTGCGCCAGCGCGAGGCCCGGCATCAGGCACAGGGAAACGGCCATCAGGCTTCGGATCATCAAGCGGTCAATCTTTCGGCAAAAGTCTGCAGGTCGGCCCAGGCGAGCCGCTTCAGTTCGGGTTGGCCGATCAGGCTGCGCGGGTGAAACGTCGCCAGCATCGGCACCGGACCGCCGGGCAATGGCAGGTCAAGCCAGCGGCCGCGCAAGCGCGGCACATTGCCAGGAACGCCGGCGCGTGCTGCCGCCCGGTCGCCGAGGGCCAGTACCAGCCGCGGCCGAACCAGATCGAGCCCGCGAGTGAGCCAAGGCGCAAAGACAGCAACCTCGACATCGCGCGGCGCGCGGCCGGCCGGCGTCTGCCACGGCAGCAGATGGGCGCGGGCGTGTGCCGGGGCACCGATCGCCACCAGCATACGCTCCGCGAGCCGCGCCGCCGGGCTGTCGTCGCCATCCGGCTGATCGGCGAGAACGACCATGCCGGCGGCAGTGTCGCCATCGATCAGGCGCGGCGCGATGCCGGGCTGGCACAGCGGGTGATCGATTTCGGCGAGCAGGGCCAGCAGCGAAGCGAGGTCGACAGCACCGGCCGGATTGGGGCCGCCGGCCGCCGGTTCCGCCGGACGGAGCGCCGGCTGGGCCAACGCTGGCCGGGCTGCTGCCGCGGCCGGCAGGGGGGCCGCCGGGGTAAGGCTCGCAGGCGGCGCCAGCCAGCGTCGCGGCCGGTCCTCGACGATGGTGTCGAGCCCCGCTGTCACCAGCCAGTCAAGGCTGGCGATGGCCATGGTTGCAGTCGCTTGCACAGCGCCACCATGCGGCGGCGGCGCCACTGGTCAACCGCTGCAAGCCTGTGTATCTGGTGAATGATGGCAAAGCCGCGATGGTTCGTTGCGGCGACGCCGCCGGGTTCGTTGCGGCGACGCCGCCGGGTTCGTTGCGGCGACGCCGCCGGGTTCGTTGCGGCGACGGCCCGGGGAGCAGCAAAGGCAGACGCATGAGCGAACGTGAATCGATGCCCTATGATCTGGTGATCGTCGGTGGTGGCCCGGCCGGGCTGTCCGCTGCGATCCGGGCCAAGCAGCTGGCGGCGCAGACGGGCGTCGA
>JBBQWE010000004.1:0-42439 GCA_038210855.1 Sphingomonadales bacterium
GGCGCTACCTGCCCGGCCTTGCTTCGGGCGAACTCATCGGCTGCTTCGGCCTGACCGAGCCCGATGCCGGCTCCGATCCCGGCGGCATGAAAACGCGCGCGCGGGCCGTGCCGGGCGGCTGGGTGCTGAACGGCGCCAAGATGTGGATCACCAACTCGCCGCTGGCCGACGTCGCGGTGGTCTGGGCCAAGTGCGACGACGACAAGATCCGCGGTTTCGTCGTCGAACGCGGCGATGTCGGCTTCACGACGCCCAAGATCGAGGGCAAGTTCTCGCTGCGCGCCGGTGTCACCGGCGAGATCGTGCTTGCCGATGTGCACCTTCCCGAAGACCGGATCCTGCGCGGTGTCGAGGGGCTTTCGGGGCCATTCGGTTGCCTCAACAACGCCCGCTACGGCATCGGCTGGGGTGCGATGGGCGCGGCCGAATTCTGCTGGCATGCCGCGCGGCAATATACGCTCGATCGCAAGCAGTTCGGCCGTCCGCTGGCGGCGACGCAACTGGTGCAGAAAAAGCTGGCCGACATGCAGACCGAGATCACCCTCGGCCTCGTCACCGCGCTTGCGGCCGGGCGGCTGATGGATGCGCACAGCCTCGCGCCGGAAGCCATAAGCCTGCTCAAGCGCAACAATTGCGGCAAGGCGCTGGCCATTGCTCGCGAGGCGCGCGACATGCACGGCGGCAACGGCATTTCGGATGAATATCACGTCATCCGCCACGTCATGAACCTCGAAGCGGTCAACACCTATGAGGGCACGCACGACGTCCATGCGCTGATCCTCGGCCGGGCGCAGACGGGCATCCAGGCATTCTTCTGAAGGCGAAAGAAGCACTGCCTCCGGCAGCTGGGGCCGTAGGCCCCAGCTGCCGGAGGCTCTTTTTTATCGTTTATTGTCAGCGGGATTTGGTATTACTTCGTCGCCGGACGCGTCGGCACCAGGAAACGGCCGGTCACCCGCCCCGGCGACGTGCCCGGCCGGTCACCGGTGGCGCCGGGGCGGCCGTCGAAACTGGTCTGGCCGGTGACGAGGTTGAACACGACGCGCTGGCCATTGAGCACCGAGCCACCGCGATCGAGACGGACGTTGCCGACCATGGTGATCAGTTTTGCCGAAACATCGTAAAGACCGGTGTTGGCTGTCGCGGTTTCCGAGGGCGACAGCAACTTGACACTGCCGCGCGCATCGAGACGGCGGATTTCCGGATTGCCGCCGCCCGCGGGCCGTGAATAAAGCACTTTCACCCGATCGGCGTTGAGCGTCAGTCGGCCCTGGCGGATGACCACGGCGCCCGAAAACACCGCCTGGTTGTCGGCATCGAAAATCTCGATCCGGGCTGCATCGACATCGATCGGACCGCTGGTATCGAGCCCGCGCAGCGCGGATGGCTTGGCGCCAGCCTGCGCCATGGCAGGCGACGCTGCAGACACGGCGAGCAGGACAAGGGACGCGGGCAACAGCGCATGCGGCGATTTCATCGCGTTGCCCTGCCCTTTCGCCCGGCAATCCGCAAGTGGACGCCGCCCGACAGCACCATCTTGCGGCCGGCGATATCGGCCGCCAGCGCGCCGGCGCGGAAACTGCCGATCGGCAGCCGCCCGCTGACCGGCAGCGCCGTCGAAATGCGGCGGCCGGCAAGATCGATGGCGATTTCCTGCGAATCGAGCGCATAGCCCGACTGCGATCGCGCCACGACCGGCCCGGCCACCGTCAGCCGGTCCTCTTCCAGGAAATAGCGGCCGCTCGGCGCGGTCACTTCGGCCGGGCCTTCGCCACCGATCAGCCGGGCGCGCAGGCCAGTCATCTCGACAACCGGTTCGGCGCTGCTGCGCTGCACGGCGCCGGCCGCGCTGATCTGGAAGGGTTCGCCTTTCGCGGTTTCGCCGCGATAGACGGCGCGATCGACTCGCAGCCGTTCGCCGGCGCGCGCCACCTTGTCCTTGGCGACCAGGAAGCTGAATTCCTGCACCTTGGCGAGCGGCCAGGCGATGATCGTCACCAGCAGCACCATCGCCAGCGCCGGCAACAGCCATTTCAGCACGCCGACCACCGTGTCGTGGCGGCTGCCGGGCAGCGCCGCGCGCTGGCGGGCCGTCATTTCCGCCATCGCGCGGTGCATCACATATGGGCGAAGATGTCCTGCTCGGCCCAGCCGGCGAGGTCGAGCGCGGCGCGGGTCGGCAGGAAACGGAAACAGGCTTCGGCGATTTCGGTGCGGCCCTCGCGCGCCAGGCGCTGCGCCAGCACGGCATGGGCGCGGTGCAGGTAGCGCACGTCGGAAGCGGCATAATCCTTCTGCGCGTCGGTCAGTTCGGCAGCGCCCCAGTCCGACGATTGCTGCTGTTTCGACACATCGACGCCGATGGTTTCCTTCAGCACGTCCTTCAGGCCGTGGCGATCGGTGTAGGTGCGCACCAGTTTCGAAGCGATCTTGGTGCAGAACAGCGGCGCCGCATCGACGCCGAGATAATGGCGGATGACGGCCACATCGAAGCGAGCGAAGTGGAACAGCTTGAGGCGTGCCGGATCGCCGAGCACGGCGACCAGGTTCGGCGCTTCGAACCGCCCGCCCGAAAAGCGCACCAGATGTTCATCGCCCTGCCCGTCGCTGAGCTGCACGACACACAGCCGGTCGCGGCCCGGCACCAGGCCCATGGTCTCGCTGTCGACGGCGATGGCGCCGGGGGCAAAGACGTCGCCGGGCAGGTCGCCTTCGTGAAAATATATGGTCATCGGCGGGCGGTATCTCGTGTTCGGCGCCGGGGCGAATGCCCGGCGGCATCAGGGGAGCGCCTGTCTAGCAGTGCAGAAAGGCCAAGTCATCCTCCTCGCTTGTCGCGCCGATATCGCCGACACGGCCGTAACAAGTCGTCAATAGAGATTTCTCGGAGGCGCCGCAGTCGCCAATCGTCGCAACAGTTCGCAAGCACATTCGATCCACCGTCAATTTGTCGCGACAAGCGTTTCGGCTTGTCGCAATTGATGTCTTGCAGGGAACTGGCGCCGGCTGAGGCGGTTCAACCGCTGGAACGGACCAGCAGGCACGCCGATACGGAGAGGTATCATGAAGATGATCGCAATGACTGCTGCCGCTCTGCTTTCCGGCAGTGCCGCCTTTGCCCAGACCGCACCGTCCAGCGGTTCGATGACGCCGTCCACCGGCGCTGCGGGAACTGCCGCCGGCCAGTCGATGTCGCCGGGCGCGCCGATGCGTCCGCCGTCTTCGGCGTTGACACCCGACGCCGGCACGGCCGGTGACAGCATGGGCAGTTCGACGTCGCAGCGGACCACCACCGGCAACAACACCACGACCACGACCACGCTGACCCAGCGCGACGGCAACTGGTACAACGGCGATCGCCGGGCGACGCGGACCCAAATCACCCAATATCGCAAGACCATGAAGAAGCGCCCGTCGTAACATCAGCGACAGGCAACGCAGGGGCGGCGCCGCGAGGTGCTGCCCCCTTTGCTTTGCGCAGGGCCACGCGGCAGAACAAGGCGATGCCTCCCTTCGATATCGATCAGATCGAAGCGCTGCTGCGCGCCGCGGCGCGGGCCGGCACGCCGCTGTCCTATTCGGGGCTGCTGCAGGCAATCGGCATGCGGTTCACCCGGCCGCGGATGCGGGCGCTGTGCAAGCTGCTCGATCACATCGACGCCCGCGCTGCAGCGCTGGGCGAACCCGAACTCGCCGTGCTGGTGGTGCGCGAAAGCGATGGCCTGCCCGGCCAGGGCTGGTGGGTCGCGCGGCCGGGCGAAACGCCATGGACGGGGCCCGAAGCCCACGCCCATGTCGCGCGCCTGCAGGCCCGCGCCGGCGACTGGTGGCGGGCGAATTCCTAGATCAAACCCTGCGCGCGCATCGAGACATGGCCGCCCCTGCCGATGATGACGTGGTCGTGGACGCCCAGGCCCAGATGCCGCCCGGCCTCGATGATCGCCCGGGTCATCTGGATATCGTCGCGCGACGGCTGCGGATCGCCCGATGGATGGTTGTGGACCAGCACCAGCGCCGTGGCGCCGAGTTCGAGCGCGCGCTTGACGATCTCGCGCGGATAGACAGGCGCTGCGTTTACAGTGCCACGGCCCATCGCTTCGTCGCGCATCATGACATTGCGATTGTTGAGGAAGATCACCCGGAATTCCTCGGTGGTGCGGTGCGCCATGCTGGCGTGGAGATAATCGGTCAGCGCCTGCCAGCCGCTCAGCACCGGGCGATCGAGCGCGGCGGTGCGCAGCGATCGCAGCGCGACGGCTTCGACGAACTTGATCGCAGCGACCGCGCCGGGGCCGAGGCCATCGAGCCGTTCGAGCTCCGCCGGGCTCGCCGCCAGCACCGCCGGCAGGCTGCCGAATTCACCCAGCAGGCGCTTGGCCAGCGGCTTGGTATCGCGGCGCGGAATCGCCAGCCCGAGCAGATATTCAAGCAGCTCGTAATCGTGGAAACCGTCGCCGCCGCCGGCAAGCAGGCGTGACCGCAGGCGTTCCCTGTGTCCGGCATCGCCGGCTGTGCGGAGCCCGGCATCGCCGGAAGAGGCTTCGGCGTCGGCCATGGCGAAAGCCGGCGCAGCGCCGCGATCAGGCCGGCAGCCGGTACGGCGGCGCGCGATGGCCGGCGAGCGACAGGGTGAACACTTCGCAGCCGGTATCGGTAATGCCGATCGAATGTTCGAACTGCGCCGAAAGCTGGCGATCGCGCGTTACCGCCGTCCAGCCATCGTCGAGCAGCTTCACTTCCGGCCGGCCGAGGTTGATCATCGGTTCGATCGTGAAGAACATGCCCGGCCGCAGCAGCACGCCCTTGCCCGGCTTGCCGAGGTGGACGACGTTGGGGGCGTCGTGGAACACCCGGCCCAGGCCATGGCCGCAGAAATCGCGCACCACCGACATGCGGTGCTGTTCGGCATATTTCTGGATGGCATGGCCGACATCGCCAAGGGTGTTGCCCGGCCGTGCCACTTCGATACCGCGCCACATCGCTTCATGGGTGACCTCGACCAGCCGCCGCGCCTTCAGCGGCACATCGCCGACCAGGAACATGCGGCTGGTATCGCCGTGCCAGCCATCGACGACGACGGTGACATCGATGTTGACGATATCGCCGTCCTTCAGCTTCTTGGCCGACGGGATGCCGTGGCAGACGACATGGTTCACGCTGATGCACAGCGAATGGGAATAGCCGCGGTAGAAGATCGTCGCGACATCGGCGCCGCGGCTGCGCACGAATTCATTGGCCATGGCATCGAGATCGAGCGTCACCACATCGGGCAGCACGTGCGGCGTCAGCATGTCGAGCGCTTCGGCGGCGAGCTGCCCGGCGCGGCGCATGCCTTCGAAGCCTTCCGGCCCGTGCAGCCGGATGGTGCCCTCCTGGGCATCCTCGACCTGGCCGGGTTCGATCGTTGCGGTTTCCATCATGTTGCCAACATAAGGTCGCGGGCCGGCGCTGTCCATGGATCGGGCCTTGGCGATGGCGGGTCGGCTGGGCTACGGACGGTTCACGCAGTCGCAGCCGCGGCATCGCAACTTCCCGGCGGGGGACGATGGGCGCGCCATGGCAGAACCGACGCAACGCATCTGGACCGCAGCGCTTCTCGTCATCGGTGACGAGATCCTGTCGGGCCGCACCCAGGACGCCAACCTCGCCTATCTGGCGAAATGGCTGCAAGTGCAGGGCATCCGCCTGAAGGAAGCACGCGTCGTCACCGACGGCATGGCCGCCATCGGCGATGCCGTCACCGCGCTGAGCGCCGCGCATGATTATGTCTTCACCACCGGCGGCATCGGGCCGACACACGACGACATCACTGTCGATGCGATCGCTGCGGCATTGGGCGTGGCGGTGATCGTCCATCCGCGCGCGCGGGAGATCCTTGCCGGCTATTATGGCGACAAGCTGACCGATGCGCGGCTGCGCATGGCGCGGGTGCCGGACGGCGCCGAACTGATCGACAACCCGCGCACGATGGCGCCGGGCATCCGCATCGGCAACATCTTCATCATGGCCGGCGTGCCGGTGATCACCCAGGGCATGCTCGCTTCGCTCGATGGCAAGCTGGAGGGCGGCGCGCCGGTGCTGTCGCGCAGCGTCGGCGCCTGGACGCAGGAAAGCCAGGTCGCAGCAATGCTGCTGGCGGTGGAAACGGCCAACCCCGGCGTGCAGATCGGCAGCTATCCGTTCTGGCGCCAGGGCAAGACCGGCGCCAATTTCGTGCTGCGCGCCACCGACGAAGCGCTGCTCGGGCTGGTCGCGAGCCAATTGATGGCGGCGCTTGCGCAAGCCGGCATCGATGCCGTGGACGGCGAAATCTGAAGCCGCTTCCCGAAGGCCGGCACCGGTGATAGCGATGGCGGCCCTGACCGTCGCGGAGCTCCGATGAACTTTCTGAGATGGGCCCTGATCGCTGCGATAAGCGGGGGCTTCCTGCTGCTTTCGGTATCGAACTGGACGATCGTGCCGTTCGTGATGCCCGATGGCGAGCCGATGGCGATCGCACTGCCGGTGCTGCTGGGGGTGGCGTTCATCGCCGGCTGGCTGCCGACCTGGGCCTGGGCGGTCGCCACAAGGCCGCGGCGGCCGCGCGCCGGCGCGGTGGCGAACCCGCTTCCGAAAGTGGCGCGCGGCCCCGAACCGGCGCCCGGCACCGCCGGCCTGTGCGACCAGGCGCAGCCGACGATCGTGCCGCCGGCCGGTGCCTGACCCGATCCGATGGCAAATCCCATTACCAATCCGATGACGAATCCGATCTTCGTCGCCATCGATACCCCTGATGTCGCCGCCGCCATGCGGCTGGCAGCGCCGCTGCTGCCGCATGTCGGCGGCATCAAGCTGGGGCTGGAATTCTTTTGCGCCAATGGCCCCGCCGGAGTCGCCGTGCTGGCGCAGCTGGGGGCGCCGCTGTTCCTCGATCTGAAGCTGCACGATATCCCCAGTACCGTCGCCGGCGCGCTGCGCTCGCTTGGCGGCCTGGCGCCGGCGATCGTCACCGTCCATGCCGCCGGTGGCCATGCCATGCTCTCGGCAGCGCGCGCCGCGGCGCCGGCGGCAACGCGGGTGGTCGCGGTGACGGTGCTGACCAGCCTCGACGATGGCGACCTGATCGCCGCCGGGGTCGCTGACGGCCCGGCGGCGCAAGTCGCGCGGTTGGCGATGCTCGCGCGCGGTTCCGGGCTCGATGGTATCGTTGCCAGCCCGCACGAAACGGCGGCGGTGCGCGCCGCCTGGCCCGACGCGCTGATCGTCGTGCCCGGCGTGCGTCCGGCAGGAAGCGACATCGGCGACCAGAAGCGCGTGATGACGCCGCGAGCAGCGCGCGATTCCGGGGCCAGCATCCTCGTCATCGGCCGGCCGATCACCGGCGCCGCCGATCCCGCAGCGGCTGCCGCAGCAATCGTGCAGGGATTGTCATGAACCGCACCCGGCGATGACGCCCTTCAAGATCTGCGGGCTTTCGACTCCCGAAACCCTCGATGCCGCCATCGCTGCCGGGGCGCGCCATGTCGGTTTCGTGTTCTTCCCGCCATCGCCGCGCCACCTGTCGCCGGCGCAGGCCGCCGGGCTGATCGCGCGGGTGCCGGCGGGCGTCGGCCGGGTGGCAGTGCTCGTCGATGCCGATGACGCGTTGATCGATGCGGTGATCGCTGCCGGGATCGATATCCTGCAGTTGCACGGGCGGGAAACGCCGGACCGGATCGCTGCGGTCAAGGCGCGCACCGGCCTTGGCGTCTGGCGGGCGTGCGGCGTTGCAACAGCCGCCGAAATCCGCGCCGCCGTCGCTTCACGCGGGCCGGCGGACCTGTTGCTCCTCGATGCGAAGCCGCCTAAGGACGCCGCTCTTCCGGGTGGCAATGGCGCTGCGTTCGATTGGCGCTTGTTGCCGGCGGCGCGGGTGCCGCGCCCCTGGGGGCTGGGTGGGGGGTTGACCGCAGCGACGGTCGGCGAGGCCGTGGCGCTGGTGCAGCCCGACCTCGTCGATGTATCGTCGGGCGTGGAGGAGACACCGGGCGTGAAATCGATTCAGAAGATCAAGGCCTTCGCCGCCGCGGTGCGGGCATGAACGCACCCGTCGCCCCGGCTTCGCTGCGCGCCGGCCCGGACGGCGTTGAAGAGGCTGCGCCTGCTCCGTCGCTGCGCGCCGGCCCGGACGCGGATGGCCATTATGGAACATTCGGCGGCCGCTATGTCGCCGAAACGCTGATGCCGCTGATCCTCGATCTCGACGCGCATTACCGCGCCGCCAAGGTGGACCCGGCGTTCCGGGCCGAATTCGACGATCTGCTGACGCATTATGTCGGCCGGCCGAGCCCGATGTACTTCGCCGAGCGCCTCACCGCGCATCTGGGCAACGTTGCGGCCGGCCGGGGCCGGCCCGGGGGGGCCAAGATCTACCTCAAGCGCGACGAGCTCAACCACACCGGCGCTCACAAGATCAACAATTGCATCGGCCAGATCCTGCTCGCCAAGCGCATGGGCAAAACCCGGATCATCGCCGAAACCGGCGCTGGCCAGCACGGCGTCGCCACCGCCACTGTCGCCGCGCGCTTCGGCCTGCCCTGCGTCGTCTACATGGGCGCCCGCGATATCGAGCGCCAGGCCCCCAATGTGTTCCGCATGAAGCTCCTGGGTGCCGAAGTCCGCGCCGTCGAATCGGGCTCGCGGACCCTGAAGGACGCGATGAACGAAGCGCTGCGTGACTGGGTCACCAACGTCCACGACACCTTCTACATCATCGGCACGGTGGCGGGCCCGCACCCCTATCCGGAACTCGTTCGCGATTTCCAGAGCGTCATCGGTACCGAAGCCCGCGCCCAGATCCTCGAACGGGAAGGCCGGCTGCCCGATATGCTTGTCGCCTCGATCGGCGGCGGCAGCAACGCCATCGGGCTGTTCCACCCCTTCCTCGATGATGCAACCGTTCGCATGATCGGAGTTGAAGCCGCAGGCCACGGCCTCGACACCGGTGAACACGCCGCCAGCCTCGCCGGCGGCCGCCCCGGCGTGCTGCACGGCAACAAGACCATGTTGCTGCAGGACGAGGACGGCCAGATCAGCGAAGCGCACAGCATTTCCGCCGGGCTCGACTACCCCGGCATCGGCCCCGAACACGCCTGGCTGCACAGCATCGGCCGGGTCGAATACCAGTCCGCCACCGATGCCGAAGCGATGACGGCGTTCCAGCTGCTGTGCCGCATCGAAGGCATCATCCCGGCGCTGGAGCCGGCGCACGCGCTCGCCGCGGTCATGCGCCTCGCCCCGACGATGCCGGCCGACGCGCTGATCGTCGCCAATCTTTGCGGCCGCGGCGACAAGGACATCTTCACCGTCGCCGATGTGCTGGGGGTCAAGCTGTGACGGACCGGCTTTCCGCGCGCTTCGCCGCCTGCGCCGCCGAAGGCCGCGCCGCGCTGGTCACCTTCGTCACCGCCGGCGATCCCGATGCCGAAACGTCCGCGGCGATCCTTGCCGCGCTTCCCGCCGCCGGTGCCGATATCATCGAGCTCGGCATGCCGTTCACCGATCCGATGGCAGACGGCCCCGCCATCCAGGCCGGCAATCTGCGTTCGCTGGCCGGGGGCATGCGGCTGCGCGACCTGATCGCCATGGTCGCCGCCTTCCGCCAAGCCGACGCCGCCACGCCGATCGTGCTGATGGGCTATTTCAACCCGATCCTGGCCTATGGCCCGGCGCGCTTTGCTGCCGACGCTCGCGATGCCGGCATCGATGGCGTCATCGTTGTTGACCTGCCGCCCGAGGAAGCCGGCGAGCTGCTTCCCGATCTCGGGCTCCACGGCCTGCACCTCATCCGGCTCGCCACGCCGACCACCGATGCCGCCCGGCTGCCGCGCGTCCTCGAAGGCGCGTCCGGCTTTCTCTATTATGTCGCCGTCGCCGGCGTGACCGGGGCCAATGCCGCCAGCGCCGGCGACATCGCCGCTGCTGTCGCCCGGCTGAAGCAATCGACGGCGCTGCCGATCGCCGTCGGCTTCGGCGTGCGCACCCCGGAACAGGCCGCTGCGATCGCTCGCCATGCCGATGCCGTCGTCGTCGGCTCGGCAATCGTCGACACCATCGGGGCCGCGGCGGACGCCCGCGCCAACGATATTCCGCCCAGGGTCGCGGCGCTGGTCGCCGGCCTCGCCACCGCCGTGCGCGGCGCGCGCGGCGCGCGCAACGCCCCGGCAGCCGAAAGCCCCCTCGCCGAAAGTGAAGCCGCATGAGCTGGATCACCCGCACCCGCCAGCAACTCACAGGTTTCATGTCGCGGCGCGAAACGCCCGATAACCTCTGGACCAAGTGCCGCGGCTGCGGGACGATGATCTACACCAAGGAGTTCGAGGACAATCAGTCGGTCTGCCCGCGCTGCGACCACCACGAGCGTATCGGCCCCAAGGCCCGCTTTGCCCAGGTCTTCGGCGGTGATTGCACCAACATCGCCGTGCCGCGCGTCGTCGAGGACCCGCTGAAGTTCCGCGACCAGAAACGTTATGTCGATCGCATCCGCGCCGCCAAGGCCGCCACTGGCGAACCCGAAGCCATGCTGGTCGCCAGCGGCCGCATCGGCGGCCATCGCGCCGTCGTCGCGGTGCAGAATTTCGCTTTCATGGGCGGTTCGATGGGCCTTGGCGTCGGCGAAGCGTTCCTTGCCGGCGCGCGCGCTGCCGTTGCTGCCAACGCGCCGTTCATCATCTTCACCGCCGCTGGTGGCGCGCGCATGCAGGAAGGCATTCTCAGCCTGATGCAGATGCCGCGCACCACCGTGGGGATCGAAGAGCTGAAAGACGCGCAGCTTCCCTATATCGTCGTGATGACCGATCCGACCACCGGCGGCGTCACGGCCAGCTATGCCATGCTCGGTGATATCCAGATCGCCGAACCCGGCGCGCTGATCGGTTTTGCCGGGCAGCGGGTGATCGAACAGACCATCCGCGAAAAACTGCCCGAAGGCTTCCAGCGCGCCGAATATCTGCTCGATCACGGCATGCTCGACATGGTCGTCCACCGCCGCGAGCTGAAGGAAACGCTGGCGCGGCTGATCGGCCTGCTGATGGCGCGGCGCCAGCCGGCCGCGGCCTGACCGATCGTGACCGGGCCGGGGGCGGGGGCGAGGATGGAGCGGGCGACATCGGCAAACCCGGTGCTCGACGCGTTGCTGCAGGCGGCGTTCGCGCTGCACCCGCAGGAAATCGAACTGTCGCTCGGCCGGCTCGAACGCCTGCTCGGCCGGCTCGGCAACCCGCATCTGCGGCTGCCACCGGTGTTTCATGTCGCCGGCACCAACGGCAAGGGATCGACCTGCGCCCATCTGCGCGCCTGTCTCGAAGCTTCGGGGCGGCGCGTCCATGTCTATACCTCGCCGCACCTTATCCGTTTCAACGAACGCATTCGCCTCGCCGGCCGGATCATCGACGATGAAACGCTGTCGGGCCTGCTCGGCGAGGTTCTCGGCCGCAACGCCGGCCAGTCGATCACCTTTTTCGAACTGACCACCGCCGTCGCCTTCCTCGCCTTCGCCCGGCATCCCGCCGATGCCACCATCCTCGAAGTCGGCATGGGCGGCCGCATGGACGCGACCAACATCGTCGCCGATCCGCTGGTGACGGGCATCGCCCAACTGGGGCTCGATCACCAGCAATGGCTGGGCAATACCATCCTCGACATCGCTCGCGAAAAGGCCGGTATCGCCAAGCGCGGCGTGCCGATGGTGGTCTCGCGCTATCCCAAGGCAGTCACCCAGCGCATCGCCGAAGTCGCCGGGGTGGCCGGCGCCAGCCTTGCCATCCGCGGCCAGGATTGGGACGCCGCCGCCTATGAAGGCCAGTTCCACTACCGCGACGGCGACGGCCATCTTGGCCTGCCGCTGCCGCGCCTCGCCGGCAGCCACCAGATCGACAACGCAGCGCTGGCGATCGCCATGCTGCGCGCCCAGGCACGGCGACCCGAGGGACTGGCGATACCCGAAGCCGCCTTCCGCGCCGGCATGGGCTGGGTCGAATGGCCGGCGCGGCTGCAGCGCCTCGATGCCGGGCCGCTCACCGCGCTGCTGCCTGCCGGTGCCGAACTATGGATCGATGGCGGCCACAACCCCGCCGCCGGCCGCGCCATCGCCGATGTCTTCCGCGGCGAGGCGCTGGGCGACCGGCCGCTGCACCTCGTTGTCGGCATGCTGGCGGTGAAGGATTCAGCGGGCTTCCTGAAGCCCTTTGCCGGCCGCGCCACGTCAGTGATCGGCGTGACGGTGCCCGGCCATACCGCGCACCCGCCCGAAGCGATCGCGGCGGCGGCGCGCGATGTCGGCCTGCCTGCCGAGGCCGGCTCCGGCGTTGCCGAAGCGCTGAACGCCATCGCTCGCGCTGCCGATCGCGCGCGGCCGCCGGTGGTGCTGGTGACGGGATCGCTGCACCTTGCCGGCGCGACGCTCGCCGGAAACGGCCAGAACGCCGGCTGAGCGCCGACCCGGTTGCGGCCTTGCGGCGCGGCGCGGCGCGGCGCAGCGCAGCGTTGCAACGATCGCCGCCACCATCCGTTTCGTGCGCGTGGCAAGCAACGAAGATTGGCGCTGGCAACAGGCGCAGGCCCTGCAGGCGGCCGCGCGGCGGACCTTTGCGCCGGTGGCGCCGCGACCTGCCCTGCCCGCCGCAGCGACGCTTCCGGCTTCGGCCATGCGCGCGACAACGGCTGCGCCGATGCCGGTGCAGGACGGACTGGCAGGGCCGGACTGGCTGGTGCCGGGGCTGGTCGGCGCCATCACCGGCGCGGCGCTGACGGCGATGGCGTTTATCAGCTGGTCGCTGGTCGCATGGCGCAGCCAGACCGACCCGGCCGCACTCGCGGCGTCCGCACCGGTAGCGCCGCTGGCCATGGCGCCTGCAACCCGGCCGCGTGCAAGCGTTGCGGAAACCTCTGCCGTATCGCCAGTCGCGCCCCGGATACCCACCCCAACACCGGCGATCGGTGCCCGTCCGCCGACAACGGCGGCAAAGGCGGCAACGGCGGCAGTTCCGGCGCCGCGGCCGTCACGCGGCCGGCCGGCGGCCGTTGCTGCCGTCCGGCCGAGCTTCCGCTGCGGCGCCGGCGCCAGCGAGGTGCAGCGGATGATCTGCGCCGATTCGGAACTCACCCGCCTCGACCGCGATCTCGCCGGTCGCTACCGGCTGAACGTGGCGCGCGACCCCGGCGATGAAGCCCGCATCGATCGCGACCAGGCCGATTTCCTCAACGCCCGCGAACGCTGCGCCACCCCGGAATGCGTCGCCCGCCTCACCTACCAGCGCAGCAGCGAACTCGATCCGGGTGACGCATAGGTCGGGGCGGGACTTCCGCCGGCTGGCCGCCGGGGGCTCCCGTCCGGCAGGATCATTCTGCCGGGACGTCCTCGCGGCGAGCGACGACCTTGCGGATAACATTTTCGAAGGCGTCGACCGGTTGGCCGCCGACCACCATGAAGCGGCTGTCGAAGACGATGGCAGGCACAGCGGTGACGCCCTGTTCGATCCAGAAGGCTTCGGCGGTGCGGACTTCGTCGGCAAAGGTGCCATTGGCAAGGATATCGGCAGCGGCGGTCGCGTCGAGCCCGGCAGCGCCGGCAACAGCGGCGAGCACCCCGGCATCGGCAATGTTGCGGCCCTGGCTGAAATGCGCCTCGAACAGCGCCAGCTTCAGGTCGGGCTGGCGGCCCAGCGTGCCGGCCCAGTGCAGAAGCCGGTGCGCGTCGAAGCTGTTCCAGATGCGGCTGTCCGGGCCGCCGGCGATGGTGAAGCCGAACTCGGCGGCGGCGTCACGGATCGCCGATCGGCTTGCTGCCGATTGTCCGGGCGAGGCGCCGTATTTTTCGGCGACATGATCGCGGACATTCTGGCCCTCCGGCGGCATCGCCGGGTTCAGCTCGAACGGCTGGAAGCGGATGTCGGGCGCGGCGATATCGGCGGTGCGCTGCAGGGCGGCTTCCAGCGATTTCAGCCCGATGATGCACCAGGGGCAGACGACATCGGAGATGAAATCGATACGCAGATGATGCACGGAAGGCCCTTTCCGATCGACGGCACGGCCCCGGCCTGCCCTCGCGGACCGTTTTACCGCGGATCGTTGGCGCCGACAAATCGCCCGGCATAGCGGCTGGTGATGCGAGCCACCGGCATGACGACGAAGACATCGACAGTGTTGAACTGGTGATCGACAAAGCCGCCGTCGCCGACCAGCGCGCCGACACGCAGATACCCCTTGATCAGCGGCGGCAAGCTGCGCTGCGCGGCGCGCAGGTCGATGGCATCGGCAGGGCGCAGGTCCATGGCCACATGATGTTCGGGCAGTGCCCGTGCCCGCAGCGGCGGCGGTGCGAGATGATGGTGGTAGAGGTACGACAGCGCTTCGCCGTGCAGCGCCGGATCGGCGCCGTGCAGCGAGGCGCAGCCGAACATATGGCCGACATGGTGCGTTTGCAGGTAACTGGCGATGCCGCGCCACAACAGCGTGATGGTGACATTGTTGCGATAGGCCGGGTGGACGCAGGAACGACCGAGTTCGAGGAGCTGGCCCGATGTCGCCGATGTCTCGATCAGTGGCGACAGGTCGTATTCGCTGGCGGAATAGAAACCGCGGTTCATCTGCGCCACGACCTGGCGCAGCAGGCGATAGGTGCCGACGACGTGCGGTCGGCCGTCCTCGCCGTGATCGACGACCAGCAGGTGATCGGCGATGGCGTCGAAATCGTCGAAATCGCGGCGCTGGCGCGCCATCGCCGCTGTCGGTGCCGCGCCCATTTCGTCGTAGAACACCTGGTAGCGCAGCGCCTGCGCCGCGGCGACTTCCTGCTCGGAAACCGCGAGGCGGACATCGAGTTGCCCGACCCGGTGAATATGCGGCGTGGCTTCCAGCAGGTGCGAGGCGATCGCAGTGGGCATCAGGCGACCCATGGAAAACTCCGGCAGCGCCGCGAACGGCCTTGGAACCCGCCGCATAGCCGCCAATTGTGACAATCCGGAAGTTGCGGTGCCGCAGCGCTTTTCGCAGGCGGTTCGTCAGGCGGCCATCGTCTTGCGGCGGACGACGCGAAAGCGAGCGAGCTGGCGGGCCGGCTCTTCCCATTCCGGCGCCAGCGCCCGGGCCCGACCATAGTCGTGATAGGCCTCGCGCAGCCGGCCCCGCGATTCCTGGGCGACGGCACGGGCGTAATGGGCAATTTCGGGGCGCGCCGGGCCGAGATCGATACCCAAGGTCAATAGCTGCACCGCCTGGTCGTTGCGGCCATCATGGAGCAGCGCCAGCCCCTTGTTGACGTGCGCGTCGGCCGATTGCGGATTGAGCGCGATCGCGGCGTCGTAATCGGCAAGTGCCCCCCGCAACTCGCGCGCGCGCATGCGCAGGATGCCGCGATTGACAAGGGTTGCAGCGCGCGCCGCCACGGTCAGCGCCTCGTCGCGCAGTGCTGCGTCGCAAGCGCGGCGTCCGCCTCGCGCTGGCGTTGGCGCCATGGCCGCCACGAAGCAGCGGCGGGCCGCTTCGCTGCCGGCAATTGGTTCGGCATCGGTGTTCGCTGCAGCAGGCGCTGCGAACGCGCACAGCAGGAACAGCGAAACCACAACGCGCATGGCCGATGGCATAGCAGGTTTCGGTGCCGGGTGCAGCGGGATCGGACCGGCAGCTTCACCGGGTCGCACGGGCGCGCCGTCACGCAATGATGTCGGGGATCAGCAGATCCTCATAGGCGGCGATCTCGTCGCGCAGCCGCAACTTGCGCTTCTTGAAGCGCTGCAACTGGATCTGGTCGCAATTGGGCAATTGGCGAAGCGCATCGATGGCGGCATCGAGGTCGCGGTGGTCGCGGCGAAGCACTTCGATGCGGGCCCGGATGTCCATTTCATCCATCGTGGACCCCTCGTCGAACCTCTTCACCATCTCTGCGCCGCCCCGCCCGCACTTGCGCGCCCCTGCATTCTGGCCCGGCGACCCCTTCCGGCGCAACAACGGAAAATCGACCCCGGACAGCCCGACCGGCGCCGGGAACCGACCGGCGCGAATCCGGTTTGCGCGGCCGGGTTTTCGTGGTTCACTAGCTATCCCCGTTTTGCGGGCCGTTCTGCCCGCCGCCCGAGGAGACGATGATGGCCAATGCCCACCTCGAAAGCCTTTCCGCTCGGCATGCCGCGCTGGATGCCACTGTCGCCGCAGAACTGCGGCGGCCGCTTCCCGATACGGCACGGATCGCTCGCCTGAAGCGCGAGAAGCTCAAGCTCAAGGAGGAAATCGGCCGCCTGAACTGACGTTTCGCTCCGCGCCGGGCGATCACTCGTCGCGAGTGATTTTCTCGTCGCGTTCGTGACGTTCCTGGGCCTCCAGCGTCATCGTCGCGATCGGGCGGGCATCGAGCCGCTGCAGGGAAATCGGTTCGCCGGTGACTTCGCAATAGCCATAGTCACCCGAATCGATGCGCCGCAGGGCCGCCTCGATCTTGCCGATCACCTTGCGCTGGCGGTCACGGGTCCGCAGCTCGATCGACCAATCCGTCTCGCTGGCGGCGCGATCGGTCACATCGGGTTCGCGCAGCGGCTCGGTCTTCAGCGTTTCAAGCGTCTGCGCCGATTCCTTCAGGATCGCATCGCGCCAGTCGAGCAGCTTGCGCCGGAAATAGGCAAGCTGCAGCGGGTTCATGAACGCTTCGTCCGCGCTCGGGCGATAGCCTTCGGGCAGGGCCGTGGCGCTCTCGTCGTCGCGGATCGCCGTGTCCAAACTCTCGTCGGCGACAGCATCGCTGCCGCGCAAACTAGCCGAACCCATTCATCACCTCCACTCCCGGATCGCCGCCACGACCGCAGGGGCCGTGGGCGAAACCGGACGCCGCCGTGACCGGCAACGCTCCCCGCGGCGGCTCATAGCGATGCGGTGAGGTTCGGGCAAGCACGGCCGAACGCATCCGGTCGCCGGCGACGACAACTGCGGCGATCGGCGCCGCCTAGCGCTTGTCGAGCGCGTCCAGCCGGGCCTGCAGCACCGCAAGCTGCTGCTTCAACGTCTGCATGTCGGCGTCGGTTTCGGCGCGCTGCGTTGCTGCCGGCCGGTTGTCGGCCTTGGCTTCCGCCTTGCCGGGCACAGCGAGCCCGCCGGTCATCATGTCGGTCGCGGCCTGGAACAGCGCCATGTTCTGCTTGGCGATCTGTTCGAAAGGCTTCAGCGCGGCATCGCGGAACTTCGACTGGTTGGCCGCGAACGCCGCCATCGAGGCTTCGAGATATTGCGGCACCAGGCCCTGCATCGAATGGCCGTACATGCCGATGATCTGGCGCAGGAAATTCACCGGCAACATGGTCTTGCCGCCGGCTTCTTCCTCCAGAACGATCTGCGTCAACACGGTGCGGGTGATGTCATCGCCCGATTTGGCGTCGAAAACCTGGAAATCGCGCCCCTCCCGAGTCATCGCAGCCAGGTGATCGAGCGTGATGTAGCACGAGGTTTCAGTGTTATAGAGCCGCCGGTTGGCGTATTTCTTGATGACCACCGGAGCAGCGTCGCGAGCGGCAGCCGACTTTGAGGAAGGTGAAGCGTCGGCCATGGCCAATCCCGATGATGTTGCGCAACACCGCCTAGCACAGGCCGATGCTGCGCTGCAACGCAGCCCGCGCCGCCGCGGCCCGCACCCATTGCCGCTGTTCCTTGCCAGCGTGACGCGCGAATGCGGCAGCGACCGCGCCCGGCTGGCGGCGGTGCTCGCCGGCCTTGCCCGTTACCAGCAGGCCGCCGATCCGGCACCGCGGCCGCTGCGACCCCTTGTCGCCAGCGTCGGCGGCGTGTCGCTGCGCGACCACGGCGGCGTCGCGCTGCGCGACCATGGCGGCGTGTCGCTGCGCGACCATGGCGGCGTCGCGCTGCGCGACCACGGCGGCGATACGGCGAGCCACGACCGCCTGCTGGTCATGGTGCCGTCGCTGATCAACCCGGCAACGGTGCTCGACCTGGCGCCAGGCAATTCGCTGCTCGATGCACTCGCCGCGGCCGGCATCCGGCCGCTGCTCGTCGATTGGGGCGAGATTCCGCCCGTCGATCCGGCCCCGCTGGTGCGCAACCATCTCGTGCCGCTCATCGCCAGCCTCGGCGAACCGGTGGCACTCGCCGGCTATTGCGTCGGCGGCACGCTGGCGCTTGGCGCGGCGCAATGTCTTGGCGACCGAGTCGAGCGGCTGGCACTGTTGGCGACGCCGTGGCATTTCGCCGGCTATGCGGAGCCGCTGCGCCGCGGTTTCGGCGACTGGTGGCGAGCGGTCTCGCCGCTTGCCAACCAGCTCGGCGGGGTGCCGATCGACCTCATCCAACCGGCGTTCTGGGCGATCGACCCCGCCGGCCTTGCCGACAAATTCGCTCGCCTCGCCGATCTGCCCGATGCCGACGCGGTCGAGGCCTTCGTCCGGCTGGAGGATTGGACCAACACCGGCACCACCCTGCCCCGCCCGGTCGCCCGCGCACTGTTCGAGGATTTCTTTCAGGCCGATATCACCGGCAGCGGCGATTGGCGCATCGACGGCGAAGCGATCGACCCCGCGGCGCTGGCCTGCCCGGTGATCGACATCGTCGCGGCGCGCGATCGGCTGGTGCCCGCGGCCGCTGCGCTTTCGGCGGGCGATGCATCGATTCCACGCCTGACAATCGCTGCCGGCCATGTCGGCATGATCGTCGGCCGCGAGGCGCCGCACCAGCTATGGGCGCCGCTCGCCGAATGGCTGCGCGGCTGACCGCGCCGTCAGCTGCCGCAGCCGCAGCCGCTGCAGCCGCAGCAGCCGCCGCAGCCGCCGCAGCCGCCGTCGCCGCCGTCGCCGGCGCTATCGCCGCCGCCGCTGTCACCACCGTCGCTGCGGCTGCGCAGCCGGTGCAGATCCTCCCATGGCGAGGCCGCCAGCACCGCGGTGCCGAACAGCGCCACCGCCATGTCGACTTCGCCGTGCGTCGGCGCGCGGCGCAGGCGATCGGCACGCGCCTGCACCTCGGCCAGCGCCTCGCGCCCCGCCAACGTGCGGCGATCGAAGCCATGCCGCGAGGGGGTCGCATTCCGCATCTGAATTCCCAGTACATCACTAGGATTACAATTCCGTGACGAGCCGAGCGACGCATCCGATCATTGCCGCGAACATTACCGAAGGTTCGGAAAGTCAGCGAAGTTCAGTCGCGCAACGATGAGAAGGAGCGGGATCGGGTACTGCCGAACAGGCGGCTGAAAGCCCCCCGCGATAGCCGTTCGGGCGTCTGTAGGACAGGCGTCGCGCCAGATGCGGCAGCGAGGAAGGCGGCGAGGATACGCCGACTTCGGCCGGCAAGGCTAACGCCCAACCGCGCATCGACTGGCGTCGCGAACCGGAATTGCGGTCACGGTGATTTACGGTGATTTACGGCGACAGTGCGCTCAAATTACCGATCGAGGCATGCCGAAGATGTCATGCAGGGCCTTGGCTTGAGGCAATTCGTTGCAGCGTCACCGTAAATGAACCAGATCAGCCCCTGGAGCGGTTTTCCGCCGGCAGTGCAGTGAAGGCATAATCGCCGCTGCTGCTCTCCCGCGAGACGATCTGGCCGGCGGGGTTATAGCCGAACACCGTCGTCACATCATGCGCCACCCCGGCCAGATCATGCGTAAGGCTGCTCAGCCGCGACAGCCCGTCCCAGGTCCAGCCCGTCGGCACCAGATTGCCGCGCGTCAGATAATCCCGCCGGCCAAGCACAATATGGCGATAGCCCGCCACCTGCGTCACCACATTGTCCGGCGAAACCGCCGCGACCTGCAATTAGGTATTGTGTCCCCGGAATTCTGCTGTGTCCCCGGAATTCTGCTGAAATAGCAGTCGCCCTCTGTCAGTCACCGTTGTCGACGTCGCCGTTATCAGTCGCGGCTGGGGCAAACGCACCGCCATTTTGCCGTAATAGTAATTATTTGTTTATGGAATATTTATCTTGACAAGGCCTTACGTATCGAGCCAGTTCCATTTCGTAGCAGTTTCAATCGCGTGATCGACTGTGTTTGCTAGGCTTAGCACGCCGATGCCTGTTTCCGGTACCAGCCTCGGGCCCAACCCGCGATAGGATTCGGTGTGAGATATCAATCAAGATCCGCCATTTTAGCAATGTATACTATGATCGGTCTGAAAACATGACCATTTATAAAAGAACAGCCTTAGGCAACGAAGCTGCCGTGAACCTCGATTCGCGGCTTCCTCCCGCAACACGAAATGTTCTCTTGGCGATCGACGGCCACACTTCGCTGGAAGTTTATCTCAAGACGTTGTCGATTTTCGGCAATGTAAGACATCTAGTTACTTCCATGATGGAAGCGGGCTTAATCGAGCTCGATGCCGCACCCACTTTGATTGTGGATGTTGCCGGCTCGGCAGAGGGCATCTCGCACTTTTCTGTCGCGGAAGGGGCTGTTTCGGATGCCGTTGCGGATGAAGAGGTTGTCGAGGAAAATGCCGGTGCAGAACCAGCTGGCGACCTGTTCAACCAGGAGGCCGATTCCGCGGCAGCTGGTTTTACGGCAGATGAAACGGTCGATGCTGTAAATACGGCGCAGCAGAATTTTGATCTGCAAGACGCGCTGAACAAGCCACGTTCATGGCCGAAGTTTCAGGAGTTGACCCGCGCAACGCCGGTTCGATACACAACGGTATCATCCGGCTTCACCAGCGGAAACATCGCTCCTTACACGCCGCCAATATCTGTCCCCGCCAGCCCGCCCACCCCTCGATTCAGACTTCCGGCACCCGACACCGGCGACGCATGGCCTCCGCGTTTCACACCCCCGACACCCGGCACCGGAAGTGCAGCGCCTCCGCGCTTCACACCCCCGACGCCCGGCGCCTTGGTTGCATCGCCGACGCGTTTCACACCCTCGACTCCCGACATTGGCGGCGCATCGCCCCCGCGCTTCACGCCGCCGACACCCAGTTCCACCACCGCAGCGAAGTACAAACTCCGAAGCGCCATTTCGTTGATGAGTGACTTCCTGATCAGGTACATGCCGGCCGAATCCATGGAGATGATCCTCATGCTGGAAGGCTTGACATCTGTTGAACTCCTGATCAGCAGTCTGGAAGGCTATCAGTCTCTGATTCAGGATGTGGGACAACCGGCTCGCGAGCACTTGGCCCAAATTCGTTCTTTGTTATCGAATAATTGACAGAAGTTTCGCTTTATTTCTTTCGAACCTTTAAAGGACTTGTGCAATGCTGATTCGCCTGACCTATGCCAGCATCGCCACCGAAGGCGTTGACCTCGTCGAATTCAAGCGTATCCTTCTCCAGTCGCAAACCAATAATCAGCGGCAGGATCTGACCGGCATGCTCGCGTTCAATAGCAAGATATTCTTGCAGACGCTCGAAGGTTCACGTGACGAGGTCAATGCATTATATGCGCGCCTGATGCGGGATCCGCGCCATCACACCGTATCCATATTGGGCTTCAAAGAGATCAAAGAGCGCTACTGGGCCAACTGGTCCATGGGGTTCGCCGCGCCGAGCGCCGATAACCGGGCACTGTATCTGAAGTATTCGCAGCAAAGTACCTTCAACCCTTATGGAATGACGGCCGATGCCATCGATCATATGCTCGTCGAGCTGGCTGGCACCGCAATCGCGCTGGTGGAGCCCGCACAGCAGGTGACCGAGCCGGCTTCAGAAGGTGGCATCTTTGCTCGCTTCCTGAAAAGGTAATCATTTGATGCATTTCACTCTTTCAAGCAAACCGGTACAAAGATGCTTGATGCACTACTCGCTCGGCCACAAATTCCGGCTACCGGCGGCTTTAGCCTTCATCCCCAGCCGCCTGAGGCGCCGCTCCACCGGCTCCAGCGACCGAGTTTTGAAGTGAGTTATTGAAAATGATCCGCCCGGAAGCGCTAGTGACAGTAGTTTTCGAGCTCACTTCGAAGGGTGCGGAGGCAATGAAGTCGGCCGGCGACGAGGTACCGCGCCGGCTCCGCACCCTGTTGTCTGCCATTGACGGCCAATCGACTGTCGCGCAATACACAGCTGGATTTCCGGCCCTTGCTCCAATTCTTGAGGAATTTACCGAACTGGAAGCATTGGGTTACCTTCAGCGTCAAGTCGGCGGGGCATTTTATCCAGATTACCGGGCTGCCGGTGCGCAGAAGCTGGAACCGAGCTCGCAACAACCGCGCACACGCGCAAGCGATCCCGTTCCAAGCGCGGCACCGCTCCTGGAAGCGGAACTGCGCGCGCTGGCTGGCAATATTGTCGCCCAGCCAAGGAGCAGCGTGATCAGTCCCTTCGAACTGGAACTACAGGCGCTGGCCCGACAAATGGCCGGTGATGCGGAAATGGCAGTGCCTGCGCCTGCGCCTGCGCCTGCTCGGCAGCCGTCCGAAAAGAGCGCGGCTTTGGCATCGCCAAACTCTCCCGACCCGAGGCACCCTGAATTGCCTGACTTGCAAAACGAAGTGGAGAAATTCCTTAAAAAATCGGCTGGAGCTGAAGCGCTTCCGCTCATCCTCATTCTTGATCAAATCAAGACACTAGATCAATTTCGTGCTGAGCTTCCGAGTTACATTACTTTGGTCAAACGCTATGGTCCCGAAGCTGAACAACACATCCAGCGGATTACAGACATGCTTGATCTGGCGGGCCGCTAACCGAGCGGCGATTTCAGCGCCGGGTCTCGGCGACATTTTCGGATCTCCGGAGCCGGCTGATCCGTCTTTCGGCATCGGCGTCTGCACTTTCCAACCTGGCGCCGTGTCGTGACGGCAAGACCAAATCCGATCGGGCACGATCTGCCTTGGAAACGCTGCAAACCTCGGACTGGCCAAAGTCCCGCACTGGCTCTACTTTGCCACGATCAGCGAATGGCGACCCTGGGGACATGACATGACCGGAACCGTGATTACCGCTGCGCGACGCACGCCTGTCGGCAGTTTCCTCGGCGCCTTTGCCGCGACGCCGGCGCACGAACTGGGGCGGGTCGCCATCGCGGCGGCGCTCGCCGATTCAGGCGTCGATCCGGCCGAGATCGGCGAAGTCATCATGGGCCAGGTGCTGACCGCCGGCCAGGGCCAGAACCCGGCGCGCCAGGCCGCCATGGCCGCCGGCATCGCTCGCGAAACGCCGGCGTGGGGGGTCAACCAGGTCTGCGGATCAGGGGTGCGCGCCGTCGCGCTGGCGGCGCAGGCAATTCAGGCCGGGGACCACCACATCATGATCGCCGGTGGCCAGGAATCGATGAGCCTGAGCCCCCACGCCCAGTCGCTGCGGCCGGGCACCAAGATGGGCACGCTGGAATTGATCGACACGATGATCAAGGACGGGCTGTGGGATGCCTTCAACGGCTATCACATGGGAATGACGGCCGAAAATGTCGCCGAACGCTATCAGATCAGCCGCACCGCGCAGGACGAATTCGCCGTCGCCAGCCAGAACAAGGCGTCGGCAGCGCGCGCATCGGGGCGCTTTTCCGCCGAAATCGCCCCCGTTACCATCAAGGGCCGCAAGGGCGATACGGTCGTCGACATGGACGAATATATCCGCGACGGCGTTACCATCGACAGTATTTCGGGCCTGCGCGGCGCCTTCAAGAAGGACGGCAGCGTGACCGCCGCCAATGCCTCCGGCCTCAACGACGGTGCCGCGGCGCTGGTGGTGATGAGCGAGGCGGAAGCCGCGCGCCGCAACGCCCCCGTCATTGCGCGCATCGCCAGCTGGGCGTCCGTCGGTGTCGATCCCGCCATCATGGGCATCGGCCCGGTGCCGGCCAGCCGCCGCGCGCTGGAAAAGGCCGGCTGGAGCATCGCCGACCTTGACCTGATCGAAGCCAATGAAGCCTTTGCCGCCCAGGCGCTCGCCGTCGGCCAGGAACTCGGAATCGATCCGGCCAAGCTCAACGTCAACGGCGGCGCCATCGCCATCGGCCACCCGATCGGCGCTTCGGGCGCCCGTGTGCTGACCACGCTGCTGCACGAAATGGTCAAGCGCGACGCGAAGAAAGGCCTCGCCACGCTGTGCATCGGCGGCGGCATGGGGATCGCGGTCTGCGTCGAGCGGTAAGTTGCGCCTCGGGATGGAAATAAGGGAGCCTCCGGCGACTGGGGCCGTAGGCTCCAGCCGCCGGAGGCAGCTTCCTCCTGGGCTCACCCAATGACCGACTGCCCGCTCGCGCGTTTCGCCGCCGGCGGTCGGCATGTGCGCATGTTGATCACCGGCGCACTGCCGCCGGGGCTGGTGCTGCCCGATCTGTCGCTGTGCGAGCGGGTGGTGCGGGTGGCGCCGGCGCTGCCGGCCGACGCGATTGCCGATCCGTTGCAGCTGCCGTTCGTCGAGGCGCTGTTCGATCGCGTGCTGCTGGCATCGCCGCTGGCCGAGCCGCGCCGGCAGTTGCGCGAGACGTGGCGGGTGCTGGCGCCGGCCGGGCTGGCGCTGTTCGTCGTGCCGGCGCGGCGGCCGTGGCAGCTAGCGAAACAGGGCTGGGCCGGCGATGCGCTGGAGGCGGCGCTGGCCGATGGCATGTTCGAGGTGCTGGCGCGGGCCGTGCGCACCGTTCCCGATCGCCACCACCTGATGCTGGCCGGCAAATGCGACGGGCTGGCGCCGATGGCGATCGGCAAGGCGAGCGTCGGCGCGCCGGCGGTGGCGACGCCGCTGGCGAAGAAGAGCGCGTGACTGCCGATATCGCTTCGATGGTGCCGTTCGCCGGCCATCTCGGTTTCGAGGTCGTCCGCTGCGACCGCGAGGCGTGCATCGTCGAGGCGACGTTGCGCCCCGAACATTGCACCGCCGGCGGGACGGCGCATGGCGGTTTCCTGATGACACTCGCCGATTTCGCCGGCGCGGCGGGCGCCTTCATGGTGCTTCCCGAAGGCGCGCGCACGACGACGACAAGCGACAGCAAGACCAACATGGTCGGCACGGCACCGGCGGGCAGCCGCCTTGTCGCCACCGCCACCCCTGTCCATATCGGGCGTCGCACCTCGGTCTGGCAGACACGCGTCGAGACGGCGGGCAAGCTGATCAGCCTGACCATCCAGACGCAGATGGTGCTGTAACGGAGCCTGCCCCATGTCGATCACCCCGGAACGCCCCGAACCGATCGACGCCAGCGACCCCTATGCCCGCACCGAACAGACGTTCCCGGTGCTGCCCGAGGAAATGGTGGCGCGGATGCTGCCCTATGGCCGCGAGGAAGTGCTGCCGGCCGGAACGCTGTTGTTCGAACGTGGCCAGCGCAGTGTCGATTTCAACCTGGTGCTGGCCGGCAGCATCGAGATCTTCGAGATCGACGCCGACGACGCCCCTTGCGTCTTCACCGTTCACGAGGAACGCCAGTTCAGCGGCGAGCTCGATCTGTTCAACGATCGCGAAATCCTGGTTTCGGGCCGCGCCGGGCAGGATAGCCGGGTGCTGCGCATCGCCCGGGCCGATTTCCGCCGCCTTGTCGCCGCCGAAGCCGATATCGGCGAGATCATCATGCGCGCGCTGATCCTGCGCCGTGTCGGGCTGATCCAGCACGGCCAGGGCGGCGTCGTGCTGATCGGGCCCGGCCACGGCGTCGATACCATCCGTCTGCAGCGCTTCCTGACGCGCAACGGCTATCCGCACCGGTTGTTCGATACCGAAATCGAGCCGGACGCCGGCGGTTTCGTCGACGGCTTAGGCCTCGATGCGGCGATGCTGCCGGTGGTCATCGCGCCCGATCACCGGGTGCTGCGCAACCCGCGCGAGGCTGCGCTCGCCGACGATCTGGGGCTGACCTACGCGCTCGATCCGGCGCAGCTCTGGGATGTGGTGGTGGTCGGCGCCGGGCCGGCCGGGCTGGCGGCGGCGGTCTATGGCGCATCCGAAGGCCTCTCGACGCTGATCATCGAAGGCACGGCGCCGGGCGGCCAGGCGGCGACATCGTCGAAGATCGAAAATTACCTCGGCTTCCCTACCGGCATTTCCGGCCAGGCGCTGGCCGGGCGAGCCCAGACCCAGGCGCAGAAATTCGGCGCACGCGTCTATGTCTCGCGCGCCGCCATTGGGCTCGATTGCCATAGCGGCCCGGAAGCGGGCGACGGCGTCGCCGACCCCGCCAGCGACGACGTCGCCGACCCCGCCAGCGACGACGTCGCCAGCATGGACCGCCGGCCGTGGCGCCTGCGCCTCGACGATGGCCAGATCGTGCAGTCGCGCGCCGTCGTCGTCGCCACCGGCGCGCGCTACCGCAAGCTCGACGTGCCGGGCTATGAACGTTTCGAAGGTTCCGGCCTGCACTATGCCGCCACCGCGATGGAGGCGGCGCTGTGCCGGGCCGAAGAAGCCATCGTCGTCGGCGGCGGCAACAGTGCCGGCCAGGCCGCGGTGTTCCTGTCGCGCCACGCTGCGCATGTGCATGTGCTGGTGCGCGCGACGGGGCTGGCGGCGACGATGTCCGACTATCTGGTGCAGCGCATCGACCAGTCGGACCGGATCACGCTGCACACGGAAACGGAGATCACCACGCTCGACGGCGACGACCGGCTGCGCAGCGTCACCTCGACCAACCGGCGCACGGGCGCGGTCGCAACCCGCCCGGTTACCAATGTCTTCGTGATGATCGGCGCAGCGCCGAACACCGATTGGCTCGGCGATTGCCTCGATACCGACGAAAAGGGCTTTCTCGTCACCGGCCGCGACCGCAACGGCATGGCGCTGGCCTCGCCCTATGCGACGACCCGGCCGGGGGTGTTCGCCGTCGGCGATGTGCGATCGGGGTCGGTCAAGCGCGTCGCCTCGGGCGTCGGCGAAGGGTCGGTGGTGGTCGCGGCGATCCACCAATATCTGGCGGGGGAATAGCCGGTCGGTGTCTGGCGTCCGGGCCGGCGTCGCCGGTTCACACCGCCAGCGTCATGGTCACCACATCGCCTTCGGCCAGCCGCTCCGCCTTGCGGACTGCGGCCTTGATCGGCAGCAGATAGCCGGCGACGTCCTTGCTGGGGAAAACCGAGGTCTGCCAGCAGGTTTCACCAACGGTGACGTTGACGGGCACCGATCCCCAGGCAGCGCTGCGGCCGGGGGCGGCGGCGCGGATCGCTTCGGCAACGATGCCGTCGATGGTAACGAAATGCCAGGATGTCGATGTCGGCGTGCTATCCTTCGCCTTGCCGCGCCACAGCCACAGCCGCCCGCTGAACTGCCAGCTGCCACCTTCGGAAATCGTCTCGCCGAGTTCCTCGCGCAGGAACCGGACCAGCTCGGGATCGCTGGGGCCGCGGCGGGCAGCCATCACCTTCGCCCCAGCACGAACACCGCCTGGTCGGCGAGCAGATTGGCCAGCGCCGGCCCGCGGCGCCGACGATCTGACAGGAACGCGGCGCTTTCGACTGCGAAACCTGCCTGCGCCGCCAGCGCGCGGAAATCGTCGATGGTGCACAGGTGGATGTTGGCAGTCTCGTGCCAGCTTACCGGCAGGCTGGGGGTCACCGGCATGCGGCCGCCGAACAGCAGCGCGCGGCGCACCCGCCAATGGCCGAAATTCGGGAAGCTGACGACGCCGCGGCGGGCAATGCGCAGCAACTGGCGCAGCACCGTCGCCGGCGACCGCATTGCCTGCAGCGTGTCCGACAGGATCGCCATGTCGAAACCGTCATCGGGATAATCGGCGAGATCGGCATCGGCATCGCCCTGCACCACCGACAGGCCGCGCGCCACACACGCCGAGACATTGGCCGCCGCGACATCGATGCCGCGGCCTTCGACGCCCTTGGTCTCGCGCAGATGCGCCAGCAGCGCGCCGTCACCACAGCCGATATCGAGAACGCGGGCGCCCGCCGGCACCGCCGCGGCGATGGCGGCGAGATCGGGCCGCAACTCCGAACCTGTCACGCCCCCGCCCTCAGGAAGCCATCGACGACGCGGTTCATCTCCGGCGCGTCGAGCAGAAAGGCATCATGGCCGAACGGGCTGTCGATCTCGCAGAAACTGACCGCGGCGCCGGCAGCGTTGAGCGCGCGCACCAGCCGCCGCGCTTCGGCGGTGGGATAAAGCCAGTCCGAGGTGAAGCTGATCAGCGCGAAGCGGGTGCGGGTGCCGGCGAAGGCGCGCGCCAACTGGCCATCGAACCCCGCAGCCAGATCGAAATAATCGAGCGCGCGGGTGATGTAGAGGTAGGAATTGGCGTCAAAACGCTGGGTGAAGCTGAGGCCCTGGTGGCGCAGATAGGATTCGACCTGGAATTCGGCATCGAAGCTGAAACCCAGCCCGGCGCGATCCTGCAGGCGGCGGCCAAACTTGGCGGTCAGGCCCTCTTCCGACAGATAGGTGATGTGCGCGGCCATCCGCGCCACCGCGAGCCCGGCGGCCGGCGGCGCATGGACAGCGTAATCGCCGCCGGCCCAGGCCGGATCGGCCATGATCGCCTGGCGACCGACTTCGTGAAAGGCGAGGTTCTGCGCCGAATGGCGCGCCGCGGTGGCGATGCCGACGACGGACCGCACGCGATCCGGCCACGCCACCGCCCAGTCCAGCGCCTGCATGCCGCCCATCGATCCGCCGACGACGGCCTGCAGCACGCCGACGCCGAGATGATCGAGCAGCGCCGCTTGCGCATTGACCATGTCGCGGATGGTGATGACCGGAAAGCGCATGGCATAGCGCGCACCCGCGGCGGGATCGATCGACGATGGCCCGGTGGTGCCCATGCAGCCGCCGAGCACGTTGGAACAGATGATGAAATGGCGATCGGGATCGATCGGCAGCCCGCGCCCGACCAGCCGCTGCCACCACCCAGGCTTGCCGGTGACCGGGTGCGCCGACGCGACATGCTGGTCGCCGGTCAGCGCGTGGCAGACAAGGATGGCATTGCCGCCATCGGGCGCCAGCGTGCCATAGGTTTCATAACCGATATCGAGGCCGGCCAGCCGCTGCCCGCTGGCCAGCGCGAACGGCCCGGGCAGCGCTGCGCGCCGATCGAGCCCGAAACGCCGGTCGGAATGGGGTTGCACGGCACTGGCCATGGCGGCGCGAGGCAATCTCTTTCGGGACGGGAAGGACGGGGTGAAGCGATCGGTCCTAGGCGTTTGGTGGCATCTTGTCATCGCCCGACAGGCGGCCGCGGCGCAGCGGCTGGCGTGGGCGGCTTCAGAAGGTCAGCGTCGCGACGAGCTGCCGGAATTTCGGCAGGTCCTTTTCGAAAAAGTGCAGCGCCGGGGCTTCGAAGGTGACGAGGTACAGCTTGCCGCCCTTGATGGCGCCGACTGCCTCGCCGCGCCGTTCGACATCGGTTTCATGGCGGACGAAGCGATAGGCGAAGCGCACCGCGGCGGCTCCGCCGATCCGCACGGGTTCCTGCGCCTCGATCTCCATGCGGCTGACCGATTGCTGGGCGCGGTAGGTGTTTTCCAGCAGCGCCGGCACATCGGTGATCAGCATGTCGGCCTGCACCTTGGGCAGTGGCGCCCGCTTCTTGTCGGCCTCCCGCAGCAGGGGTTCGCCCGGCAGCACGCCGCCGAAAAAGCGGACGCTGTTCAGCAACGGACCATCGAGCGTCCAGGTTTCGACACGCTTTCCCGGCCGCATCGACAGCCGGTTCCATTCGCCCTCGGGGCGGGCAGCAAAGCTCGATCGGGCGATGCCGGCAACCGGCTGCGCCGGTATCAGCGAATTGGCGAGCGCCGGCGCCGCTGTGACCGCGAACAGCAGCAGGGCAGAGCGAAACTTCATGGCTTGTCCTCGGGAACGAGCGACGCGATCAGGCGGGCATCGCCGGCATCGGGCTTGAGGCGTAGATATTCGGCCAGCGCGACACGGCCGCCAGCGGCATCGCCGCTGCGCAACAGGGCCAACCCCAGCCCGCGATGCGCCTCGGGCGGCGCCGGCCCGGCCCTTATGGCATCGGCGTAAAGCTGCGCCGCGGTCGCCAGGTCGCGGGGATTGCCGCGCTGCCGATAAAGTTCGGCGCGAGCGAACAGCAGTTCGGCGGTCCACCCCGACTGCGCCGCCAGCGCGTCGATCAGATAGGCGGTGCCGCCGAAATCCCCGGTCTTCACTTGCGCCATCAGCAGCGGCAGCCGCACCATTGCCATGCCGTCGCGATGGCCGGCGACGGCGGCGTCGCCGGGATCATCGCCGGCGGCGGCGCGAAGATAATCGGCCCGGTCGGCAGGCGCCGGGTGGCTGTCGAAAAAGCCCGCCGCACGGCCGCGGTTCGGCTTGTACTTGCGCTCCAGCGCGGTGGCGGCCTGTTCCTGCAGCAGATGCGCCCAGACTTCCGATGCGGCGCCCGCCGGATAGGGCGAGGCGCGAAGATATTGCAATCCCAGCAGATCGGCCTGTTTTTCCAGTGCCCGGCTGAAGGTGAAGAAAGCGCCGGCGAGCAATTGCACCGATGCGCCGACATTGGCGCCCGACGCTGCGCCGAGCACCGAAATCCAGGCGATCGCGTCGGTCGCGCTGCGAGCCCGGGCAAAGCCGGCGAGGCTGTGGCGAAGCTCGAAATGCGCGAATTCATGGCCGAGCACGGCGCCGAGTTCGGCCTCGCTGCGCGTCCGCAGCAACAGGCCGCTGTGCACCAGCATGGCGCCATTGGGCATCATGGCGGCGTTAAAGCCCGGCAGTTCGAGCAGGTAGAGCCGGACGCTGCCGCAGCGGTCCTCGCCGACCGTCCGGCACAGCACCCGGCGGACATGGGCGCCGAGCGTCGGGTCGGCGATCAACAGGTTCGAGGCGCGCAGCTGTTTTTCGGCCTCGTCGACCTGCATCCACAGGCCGCGCTCGTCGACCGTCCGCGGTTCGTAGGCGGCCGAATAGGGCGGCAGCGCCGACGGTAGCGGCGCCGCGACAGCTTTGCCTGCCAACATCGCCGCCATGACAGCGCCCCTTGCCATCATCGCCCGACACCGCCCGCAGCGCCGGGCGCGCTGCGGCCGGGGAACCCTTCGAGCAATTGCTGCACCCGGCGGCTGGCGCCTTCTGGCGTGCGGACGTCTCCGCCCATCGCCAGATCGGCGTTGAGCCAGACAAGGTCGCCGGTGGCCAGATCGACAAGCCCGGCATAGCCGTGATGGACACCCGATGTGACCCCGACCGGTACCCCGAATGCCGAAGCGATCAACCCCGCCGCCTGCAGCATCTTGCGGCCGGCCGAGCCATATTCGTCATGGGTGTAGACGAACAGCGCGTAGTTCGCGCCGGTATTGCCGAAGGTTTTCTTGATATCGGCGCCCAGGCTCCAATCGAAACTGTTGCGGCGCTTCTTGGTCGAAAGCCGATTGCCGGGGAAAAACTGATATTCCATTACCGATTGCGCAAGGCTGCCGAACAGCCGGGCATATTGCACGGCAACGCCGGCATCGCCGCCGGCGCCTTCGTCGTGCGGCTGCACCGTGTTGCCGAGGGCGCCCTGCCGGGCCTGCAGGGCCGCCGCGATCTGTTCACGCGCCTGCGCCGTCCAATCCGCATTGGGTTCGAACAGGCCGCCCGTCGATTGTTCCCCGACGCTGATTTCGGGGCGGACGAGCACGATGATCGCCGATCCGGCTTCGAGGCTGAAGCCGGGCCTGGTGCCGGTCTTTTCCTGCGCGAATACAGCCGATGCGAGTGCGAGCGACACGCCAGCGACTGCTACGAGTTTGCGCAACACGTTCCGCCCCCGGCCCGAAAAATACCGCCGAAAGGGTAATCATCGGCTGTCGCGCCGGCAAGTCCCGGCCATGATGCAGCTATCTTGCCGCAGTCCGGATTTTCGTCGAACCGGTGCGGATCACGTCGCTGGTTTGGGCGAAGACGATCAATCCTCGCCGAACTTGTCGTGGACAAGGCCGACGAGTGCGGTGACCGCGGCGTGCGCTTCGCGGCCGGTGGCGGCGATGGTGATGGTGTCGCCGATGCCGGCGGCGAGCAGCATCAACTCCATGATATCGGTGCCGATCACCGAATTGCCGTCGTGCGACACCGTCACTTCGGAATCGAAACCCGATGCCAGATTGACGAACTTGGCACTGGCGCGCGCGTGCAGCCCGCGCTTGTTGGCGATTTCCACCGCGACCGGCCCGGCGGCGTTCCCGGTCAAGCCGCCTCGCCCAGCAGCCGCGATGCCACGGCGATATATTTGCGCCCCGCCTCCTGCGCGGCATCGACGGCGGCGGCCAGCCCCAGCGATTTGCGGACACTGGCAAGCTTGATCAACATCGGCAGATTGACTCCGGCAATGACTTCGATGCCCGGCCCCATCAGCGAAATCGCCAGGTTCGACGGCGTGCCGCCGAACATGTCGGTCAGGATGATGACCCCGGCACCGGCATCGCAGCGCGCCAGCGCCGCAGCGATGTCGCCGCGGCGAAGCTCCATATCGTCATCGGCGGCGATGCAGATCGCATCGAATTGCGGTTGCGCGCCGACGACATGTTCGGTCGCGGCGCGGAATTCCGCCGCCAGCGCGCCATGGGTGACAAGCACCAGCCCGATCACCGAACCCACCCGATCATGCTCGTCGTGCCTTCATGGCGGCGATTGCTGGCCCGCTGCGGGGGGCAGAGTCAACAAGGAAGACGCCGTACGATCGGCAGCTAGCCCCAGATCGCGGTGGACGAGCAGCGGAACCAGCCCGGCCGCCGCCAGCCGCCCGGCGATATCGCGCGCCACCGCGACACTGCGATGGCGGCCGCCGGTGCAGCCGATGGCGATGGTCAGATAGGCCTTGCCCTCGCGGCCATAGCCCGGAACGAGCGTCAGCAGCAGGTCGGCGATGCGATCGACGGCGGGCGCATAGCCGGGGTCGGCCGCGACATGCGCCGCCACCGCCGGGTCCTCCCCGGTCAGCGGCCGCAGCGCCAGGTCCCAATGCGGGTTGGCGAGAAAGCGCACGTCGAAAACCAGATCGGCATTGCGCGGCAGCCCCTGCGCGAAACCGAAGCTTTGCACCGTGATCGTCAGGGCCTGTGCGCCGTCGCGGCCCAGCCGTTCGGCGATGCGACGGCGCAGGTCGGTGACGCCCAGATCGGTGGTGTCGATCACCATGTCGGCAGCGTATTTCAGCGCCGCAGTCAGCCGGCGTTCGTCGGCGACACCGGCCGCGGCCGGGCGATCCTGCGCCAGCGGGTGGCGTCGCCGGGTTTCGGAAAAGCGGCGGACCAGCTCGTCATCGCTGCAATCGAGGTAGAGCAGCCGGATGTCGGTGCCGGCGTCGCGCATCAGCCGCAGCCGCGCCACCAGCGCGTCGGCATCGAAATCGCGGGTGCGGGTGTCGATGCCGAAGGCCAGCGGCCGGCTGCGCGCGGCCGGGCTGAGCAACGCATCGATCAGCCCGAGCGGGATATTGTCCACCGCTTCATAATCGAGATCCTCCAGCGCCTTCAGCGCGGTCGACTTGCCGGCGCCGGACATGCCGGACACGACGAGCAGCGAAAGAGGCATGGTCTGGATCACGTCGTCTGCCTGATAGCGGCGCCGGCGCCGATTCGTCCACCGCGGCGCCGCAGCGCGAGGCTCAGGCCGGGATGACCTTGTGCCAGTTTGTGACCGATCGGCTCTCGAACAGGCCGGCCTGGTGGTAGGGATCGGCGTTGGCGAAGGCGATGGCGGCTTCGCGATCTTCGAAATCCATGATCATCAGGCTGCCGATGGCGCGGCCGTCGGGGCGCAGCAGCGGCCCGGCGACGAGCACCTGGCCCGAATGCGCGCCGATATGCGCCAGATGCGCCGGGCGAGTGGCGCCGCGAAGCTCTGCCGAATCGGACTTGTCGATGCAGTGAATGGCGAAATAAGGCATGGGGCGCTCGCTCCGTTCAAGCGACATAGCCCGGCTGCGGGCGCAGGAAAAGGGCGAGCGATGCGGGCATCGGGGGTGGTTGGGGCAGTCGCGCCGGGCATCGGCCTGTGCATCGCGCTGGCGCTGGCCGGCGAGGCGCTGGCGGCCCGCCTTGCGCTGCCGCTGCCCGGCGCCGTCATCGGTCTCGGCGCCTATCTCGCACTGCTGGCGTTGCCCGGCGACTGGTTCGGCTGGAGCCGGGCGGGGGCGGCGCTGCTGGTGCGCTGGCTCGGCGCGATGCTGGTGCCGGCGCTGCTCGGGCTGAATTTCGCGCTTCTCGCCGGCAGCGCGCTGCCGCTGGCGCTGCTGTTGGTGGTGACGACGCTGGTCACCGGCGTTGCCACTGCGCTGCTTTATGCACGCGCCGGCGGCGGCGACGAGTGACGGCGGTGCTTGCCGCGGCCACGCAATCGATCGGCGCGGTGCTGCTGGTGCTCCTGGTCTTTGCCGGCGCGCGGTGGCTTTCGGCACGGCTCGGCCACCCGCCCTGGGCGAGCCCGGTGCTGGTCGCAGCGCTGGCGCTGGCGGCCGGGCTGGCGGCGGCCGGCATATCGCTGCCGGCGTTCACGGCGGCGGCGGCGCCGCTGCGCTGGCTGCTCGGCCCGGCGCTGGTGGCGCTGGCGCTGGTCATCGATGCCAACCGCGGCCTGATGGCGCGCAACGCCGGCGCGCTGCTGCTGGCGGTCGCCGGCGGCACGGCCATCGGCGTTGCCAGCGCCGTCGCCATGGCGCGCGGGCTCGGCCTCGAACCCATGCTGGCGGCGGCGGTGGCGACCAAGACCGTCTCCACCCCCTTTGCCATCGCCATCATGACGACGACCGGCGGCCCCGTTGCGCTTGCCGCGGCGATGTCGGTGACCACCGGCATCATCGGCGCGCTGACGGTAATGCCGATGCTGCGCCGGCTGGGTTTTCGCGGCACTGCGGGGCCGGCGCTGGCGATCGGCGTGTCGTCGCACGTCGTCGGCACCGACTGGCTGGCGCGCCGCGACGCCCGCGCCGGCGGGCTGGCGGCGCTGGCCTTCGTTCTCGCCGGGCTGCTGGCGGCGCTGCTGCTGCCGTTGGCCTTGAAAGCGCTTTCCCCCGGCGTTGACGTTGCGGCGGGCTTGGGCTAGTGGCCACCACTTCGTGTCGGGCGTGCCCGGCGCAGCATCATATTCTACCGCATCGTTTTCTTGAGGGCTCATCCAATGTCGCGCGTTTGCGAACTGACTGCCAAGGGTCGCATGGTCGGGAACAATGTTTCCCACGCCAACAACAAGACCAAGCGCACTTTCCTGCCGAATCTGCAGAACGTCACGCTGATGTCGGATGCGCTCGGCCGTTCGGTGCGCCTGCGGGTTTCGACAAATGGCCTGCGTTCGGTGGAACATGTCGGCGGGCTCGACAATTGGCTGGTCAAGACCAGCGAGGACAAGCTGTCGGAACGTTGCGTCAAGCTGAAGCGCGAAATCGCCCGCAAGCTGACGGTGCCCGTCGCCGCCTGATCCGGCTTTTGTGGTTCGAACGACGGCCCGGGTTTCCCGGGCCGTTTTGATATGTGCGGACGGCATCGCGGAACCGTCGACAGCGGGGCGATTCGTGACCGGCGAAATTGCCGGTTTGCCGCCGCCGCGCTTCGTGCGACGCCGCAACCATGGCCCGTCACCCGACTCGCGCTGCGCGCCTCGCCGATCGCTCGGCCGTCGCCGCCGTGCTCGCCAGTGCCTTTGGCAATGATCCGGCGATGGCCTGGCTGTGGCCCGATGCCGCCCGGCGCCACCGCCGGCTGCCGGGCTTTTTCCGCATCATCACCGCGACCGACGCCGATCCGGCGCATTGCGACCTCAGCCTTGCCGCCGATGGCAGCATCGCCGCCGCCGCCGTCTGGCGCCCGCCCGGCGGCTGGGACACGCCGACAGCAGCGATGATCCCGGCACTGCCGGCGCTGCTCGGCTGTTTCGGCACCGCCCTGCCGCGCGCGCTCGGCCTGCAGTCGGCGATGGCGGCGCACCACCCGCGCGCGCCGCACTGGTATCTGCAATATGCCGGCTGCACGCCGGCACAGCAGGGCCGCGGCCATGGCGGCGCCGCGATCCGCGCCCGGCTGGCACGCTGCGACGCCCAAGGGCTGCCGTGTGCGCTGGAAACCGCGACGCCGGCCAATGTCGGGCTCTACCAGTCACTGGGCTTCCGGGTGACGGAGACCTTCCGTCATCACGACGCGCCGATGTTCTGGGCGATGTGGCGGGAGCCGGCGCGGTAGGAGAGGCCGCAGGCGCCGCTCGATTTCGCTGCTGGGCCTTGGGCATCAGGCCCGACTTGCTGGCGGTTATGACGTTTTCAAACCGGATGCGCTGGATTGACCGCTTTCACACATTTACACCAGGGCGCGCCGATCGAGATTCATCGAAGAAAAAAAGGGCCTCCGGCGGCTGGGGCCGTGGGCCCCAGACCCGATCTTGTTGGTCTGCGGTCGGACAGCAACGGCAAGCCCACAATGAAATAATGGTGGTTCTGGGGCATCAGGCCCCAGCCACCGGAGGCTCTTTTCTAGCGTTATCGAACAACTCCCCGTGAAATAGCGAATTTCAGCAGCAGCGTGCGCTGCCCCGCCGACAGATTGTCGTCGGAGAGGATGTAGACGATCCATTCGCTGCCCTCACGGCGCAGCGCCAGGCCTTCCATGTTATCCACCTGCAACGGCGGTTCGAGGCGGGCGATCTCGCGCCCGGCCAGCGTGCCGCCGGGGCGCATGGCGGCGAGGTCGACGATTTCGAGGACGGCGGCGGCGCTGCTGTCGTAGCGGCGGTTGAGCACCAGCAGCCGCCGCGCGTCGATTGCCACGGCATCGGTAGGGCTGAAGCCCGGCGGCGCGCGATAGCCGAGGCCGGCGGCGCGGCGGCCGTCGATCAGCAGTACATCATGGCTGCCGTCGCCGCGGCGGGCGCGTTCGGAAATCATCACGATGCGGCCATCGGGAAGCCGCGCCATCGCCTCGCCGCCGCCGTTCAAGGGCCAGGCGATGGTCTGGCTGTGATAATCGACGCGGGGTGGCGCGCCGGTGGGGCCGGCGGCAGCCCCGGGGCGGAACGCCGGCCAATATTGCAGGCGGTGCTGTTGTTCGAACGCCACGACGACGCCGCGCGCATCCCATTCCAGCGCTTCGGCATCGACGTCGCGCTTGCGTGCCGCCGGGCGGCCATCGGGCATGACGATCGCAGCGATGCGGGCATCGGCGATGCCGACGAGGCGCCCGCCACGCTCGACAGTGCGAAAGCGCAGCCAGTTGCCGGTGTCGCTGACGCCGAGCAGCCAGCCATCCCGCCAGCGCAGGCCCGACAACCCGCCGAACAGCGGATCGGCGGAGCGCAGCACGACCCCGCCGCGATATTCCAGCGTGCCGACCCTCGTACGCACCGGCGCAGCGGCATCGAGCGGGATCGGCACGGCATCGATGGCGATGGCGCGCGGTGCCGCCACCGCCGGCGGCGATTCGGGCCACAGCGACCAGCCGAGCGCAGCGATCGAAGCGAGGCCGACGGCGGCGGCGATGAGATGATCGCGGTGCATCGCCGTCGTGCCTAGCGCGGGTTGCACGAGGATTGAAGGGACGTCGGCTTTTCCCGCCTCTCCCTTCAGGGTGGAACTGGTGCCGGGCGCAGCCCGCACCTCATACCGATTCCCGTTGAAGACAATCGACAGGAAAGGCAGCCTCCGGCGGCTGGGGCATGAGGCCCCAGACCCGCGATTGTTTATTTGCGCTGCTTGCTGCCGAGTTCCGACCGCAGACCATCAAGACGGGGCCTGGGGCCCAAGGCCCCGGCCGCCGGAGGCCCTCTTTTCTTCGATGAGTCTCGACTGGCGGGCTTTGGTAATAGGCCATGGCCGCACTGCGCCGCCTCGGTTACACCGGCGGGTATGGTCCCTGCTGCCGCCGCGTCGCCTGCCGATGCCTCTCTCGACGCGTCTCTCGACGCCCCGCTCGAAATTCTGCGGCGCGTCTTCGGCTATGCCGATTTTCGCGGCCAGCAGGCCGGAATCATCGCCGATGTCTGTGCCGGGCGCGATGTGCTGGCGCTGATGCCGACCGGATCGGGCAAGTCGCTCTGCTATCAGATTCCGTCGCTGGTGCGGCCCGGCTGTGGCCTGGTGGTATCGCCGCTGATCGCGCTGATGGCCGACCAGGTACGGGCGCTGCGCGCCAATGGCGTTCGTGCCGGCGCGCTCAACAGCCAGTCGGACGATGCCGATGCAACGATACGCGCGCTGCGCGACAATGAACTCGACCTGCTCTACGTCGCCCCCGAACGCGCCGCGATGGAGGGCTTTCGCGCCTTGATCGCGCGTGCCGAGATCGCCCTGATCGCCATCGATGAAGCCCATTGCGTCAGCCAGTGGGGCCATGATTTCCGCCCCGAATATCGCCGGCTGCGCGAGCTTTGCGATGGCCTGCCCGGCGTGCCGCGCGTCGCGCTGACCGCCACTGCCGATGTCACCACCCGCGCCGATATCCTGCAGCAGCTTGGCATTGCGCCCGATCGCATGGTCGTCGCCGGCTTCGATCGGCCCAATATCCGTTATGAAGTGACGCCGCGCAGCGACGGCCTGCGCCAATTGGGGGCGTTCATCGCCACCCAGGGCGGCCGACCGGGCATCGTCTATGCGCCGACGCGGACGGGCACGGAGAAGGTCGCCGAATGGCTGGTGGCGCGCGGTGTCAATGCGCGCGCCTATCACGCCGGGCTCGATCCGGTGACGCGAGCGCGCAACCAGAATGATTTCGTGCGATCGGAAGACATGGTGATGGCGGCGACGATCGCCTTCGGCATGGGCATCGACAAGCCCGATGTGCGCTTCGTGGCGCATCTTGGCCTGCCGAAATCGATCGAGGCCTATTATCAGGAAACCGGCCGCGCCGGCCGCGATGGCGATCCGGCGGTGGCACACCTGATCTGGGGGGCAGAGGATATCGCTCGCCAGCGCCAGTTCATCGCGCAGAGCGAGGCCGGCGAAGCGCGCAAGGCCGAAGAGACGCGGCGGCTGACGGCGCTGATCGCCTTCCTCGAAACCGGTGGTTGCCGGCGCGAACCGCTGCTTGGCTATTTCGGCGATACGCCGGCGGGACGTTGCGGAAATTGCGACAATTGCTTGGCGCCGCCGGTGCTGCGCGATGCCACCGAAGCGGCGCAGAAACTGCTTTCGGCGGCGTTCCGCACCGGGCAGCGTTTCGGCGTGCAGCACCTGATCGACGTGCTGACCGGCAAGAGCGGCGAGAAAATCCAAAAATTTGGCCATGACCAGCTTTCGGTGTTCGGCATCGGCAGCGACCTGTCCGCCGAAAGCTGGAAGGCGCTGGCGCGGCAACTGGAGGCCGCCGAAGCGCTGGTGCGCGAGGAACATGGCGGGCTGAAGCTGGGGCCGGCGGCGCGGCCGATCCTGAAGGGCGAGGTGCCGATCGCGCTGAAGGAGCCGCCGCCGCGGCCGCTGCGCAATGGCCGCGCCGGCAGCGCGCCGACGATCGCCGATGTCGCCAGCGGCGATGTCGCGCTGTTCGAAGCGCTGCGCACGCTGCGCCGCGAACTGGCGGCCGCCGCGGCGCTGCCGCCCTATGTGATTTTCCACGATTCGGTGTTGCGCGCGATGGCGGCATCGCGACCGCGCGGGCGCAGCGAACTGGCGCGCATCCCCGGGGTCGGCGCCAGCAAGCTGGAAAGCTATGGCGAAGCGTTTCTGAAGGTGATCGCCGCGCACTGATCACCCCGCGCCGAAACCGGCGCGGGGTGATCTATCAGCGGTTGCGACCGCAGCGCTGGTCACGCTCGATGGCGGTGCCGGTGACAGCGCCGAGGCCGGCGCCGAGGATGGTACCGAGCGTGCGGTTGCCGCGGCCGGCGATGCGGTTGCCGAGCACGCCGCCGGCAAGACCGCCGATCACCGCACCACTGCCCGATGACCGGCAGCGATCGAAGCGGCGGTTGTCGTAATAGCCGGGGTTGCCATAGCCCTGATCGTAATAGCCGCCGCCATAGGCGACTTCGGGAGCGTAATAATCGCCGCCGGGTTGGCCATAGCCATAGGCATAGCCGCCGCGCACATTGCCACGATCATAGGCGCCACGATCATAGGCGCCACGATCATATGCGCCGCGATCATAGTCGCCGCGATCGTAACCGCCGCGATCGTAACCGCCGCGATCGGGGCCGCGATCGAAACCGCCGTCGCGGGCATGGCTGGCAAAACCGCGCTGGCCATAGCCGTCAAAATCCTGCGCCGCAGCCGGAGCCACCAGTCCCAGCGTACCGAGCGTCGCGGCAATCAGCATCTTGATCATCGAAGGCCTCCTTCGTTTCTACCGGCGGCAGCGCCGACCTGTGCCTTGTGACGGACCCGGTGTGAATTCGTTGTGAACCCGTCGGAAGGCCTGTGTTCATGAAGGCCGGGGTATTGCGGCCCGGAACAATGATGGGAGCCTGAAATGCGTTCGACAAGCCTGATGATCGTGCTGTCCCTGCTGGCCGCTGCGCCGGCAACGGCCCGCCAGTCGAACAATTATTATGAATTCAAGGGCAAGCGCTACGCCACGTACCAGCAGTGCATGGCCGCCAGGAAGCGATCGCAGCAGCGCGGTACCGTCGCCGGTGCGGCGGCGGCAGGCGTCGGCGCGGCCCTGCTCGGCGGCAACGTCGGCGAATCGCTGCTGGTCGCCGGCGGCGGCGCCCTCGTCGGCAACGAGATCGGCAAGTCGTCGCGGCGCAAATGCTGAACGCGCGGCGTGGTGGCAGTCAGTAGACCACCACCGACCGGATACTCTCGCCGCTGTGCATCAGGTCGAACCCGCGGTTGATCTCCTCCAGTGACAGCACATGGGTGATCATCGGGTCGATCTCGATCTTGCCGTTCACATACCAGTCAACGATCTTAGGAACATCGGTGCGGCCGCGGGCGCCGCCGAAGGCCGAGCCTTTCCAGACCCGGCCGGTCACGAGCTGGAACGGCCGCGTCGCGATCTCGCGGCCGGCTTCGGCGACTCCGATGACGATCGATTCGCCCCAGCCGCGGTGGCATGCCTCAAGCGCGGTGCGCATAACATCGGTGTTGCCGGTGCAATCGAAGGTGTAATCGGCGCCGCCATCGGTCAGCGCGACAAGGTGCGCGACGAGATCGCCGGGAACGTCTTTCGGGTTGACGAAATCGGTCATGCCGAAACGGCGGCCCCAACCTTCCTTGTCGGGGTTGATGTCGACGCCGACGATCTGGTCCGCGCCGACCATGCGCAGGCCCTGGATGACGTTGAGGCCGATGCCGCCCAGCCCGAAGACGATGGCGCGCGCCCCGGCTTCGACCTTCGCCGTCTTGACGACGGCACCGACGCCGGTGGTAACGCCGCAGCCGATGTAGCAGGCCTTTTCGAAGGCGGCATCGGTGCGGATCTTCGCCACGGCGATTTCGGGAAGCACGGTGAAGTTCGAAAAGGTCGAACAGCCCATGTAATGAAACACCGGCGCGCCCTTGAACGAAAAACGGCTGGTGCCATCGGGCATCAGCCCCTTGCCTTGCGTCGCGCGGATCGCGGTGCACAGGTTTGTCTTGCCCGAAAGGCAGCTTTTGCACTGGCGGCATTCGGGCGTGTAGAGCGGGATGACGTGATCGCCGGGCGCGACGCTGGTCACCCCTGCCCCGACTTCGCGGACGATGCCGGCGCCTTCATGGCCCAGCACGCTGGGGAACAGCCCCTCGCTGTCCAGCCCGTCGAGGGTATAGGCATCGGTGTGGCAGATGCCGGTCGCCATGATTTCCACCAGCACTTCGCCAGCACGCGGGCCATCGAGATCAAGCTCGACGATCTCCAGCGGCTGTTTCGGCGCAAAAGCGACGGCGGCACGCGTTTTCATGGGGCTATTCCTGTTGCAGCGACGCCGCTCGTGAAGCGCAAAGCGGCCGGCCTGACAAGAGTGGGGCGGACGCCAAGCACCCTGCGCCGGCCATTCAGCCCAGGCTTTCGGCAGCCAAGGCGGTGATCCGGCCCCAGTCGCCGGCGCGAACCGCGTCGTCGGGGGCCATCCATGATCCACCGATGCAGGCAACCTGGGGCAGCGGGCGATAGGTGGCGGCATTGGCCGGGGTGATGCCGCCGGTGGGGCAGAAGCTGACATCGGCGAGCGGGGCGGCGAGGCTTTTCAGCGCCGCGGCGCCGCCGGAGGCTTCGGCCGGGAAGAACTTCAGCGCGGTGAAGCCGGCCTCGCGCGCCGCCATGATCTCCGATGCGGTCGCCGTGCCGGGCAGGAACGGCCGCCCCCACGCCCGCGCCGCGGCGAGCAGCCGCGGCGTCGCGCCGGGCGACACACCGAACACCGCACCGGCCGCGGCAGCAGCGGCAAGATCGTCGGGCGACAATATGGTGCCGGCGCCAACGATCACCGCAGGACAATCCCGCACGATCGCCGCAATGGCTCCAAGCGCCGCCGGGGTGCGCAAGGTGACTTCGAGCACCGCCAGCCCGCCGGCAAGCAACGCCCGCGCCAACGGCACGGCAGTGCCGACATCGTCGATGACCAGCACAGGCAGGATGCGGGCGCGGACGAGCAGTTCGTGCGGGGTCATTTGCGACTATTCCAGAAGGAAAAGATGGCCTCCGGCGGCGGGGGGCGGCGGCGCCACACCCGCAAGCGAGTTTGTTTGGATAGAGCGGGGGCCATCGGGTCGGGCGGATGGAGAA
>JBBQWE010000005.1:0-41973 GCA_038210855.1 Sphingomonadales bacterium
TGCAGGGCAGCTACCTGGGTGCCGCCGGGTTGCGGATCGCCGGGGGTACCGATGAAATCCTGCGCAACATCATCGCCGAACGCGTGCTCGGCCTGCCAGGCGACCTGCGGCCGGACAAGGACCGGCCGTTCAACGCAGCGGCGTGATCCCGGCAGGCCTTCGGCGATCGGCGCCGAAGGCCTTGCCCGGAACTGCCGGGGCCTGATCGATTCCGTCACTTGCCAAAGGCGGTATAGCCGCTTCTATTTTACATGTTTTACGGATTTGCGGAAAATTACATCCGGAAACGGCCCTGTCGCCGTGCCGACTGATCGATTCCTTCGATGTCAAAGAGCGTCGTTGCTTCCTGATATCAAGAAAGTGCCGCGTAGGAAAATCACCTGACACCGACCCTGTCGGACGGCGCCGATACTCGGCCCGGTCCGGCCCGGTCCGGTCCGGTCCGTCGCCGATAGGCGATGACGCACCCGCTGAAGTCCCCACCAAAGGAAATGGGGTCTGGGGCCCAGGGCCCCAGCCGCCGGAGGCCTTTCACTGCCCTATTTCTCCGGCGCCGCCAGTGCTGCCACCGCTGCTGCCGGCAGGTCGCTGAACACGCCGTCGATACCGGTGGCGAGATAGGCGCGGATTTCGGAAACGGCGTCACCGCGTGCCGTGGCAGCGCCGGGCACGCGAAAAGCCGCAGCGAGGAAGTGGTTTTCCGGCCGGAAGGTCCAGGGGTGGACTTGCAGGCCGGCGGCATGGGCATCGGCCACGAGAGTTGTCGGTGCCAGCAGGGTGCCGGCGGCGTCGCGCGGGATGATTCGATCGCGATTGGGGCCGATGCCGGCCGCATAGCGAGCGATGCCGGCAAGGCCGGCGGGAGTCAGCATCGCATCATAGCTGGCGCCGTCGCCCGACGTGCCGCTGTCGATCAGCTGGATCAGCCGGACGCGGGTCTTGCCGGCCAGCGCCCGCAGATTGCCGACTTCGAACGACTGGATGAACACCGGGCTGTCGGCGCTCGTCCAGCCGGCGCGAGCGAGTTCGGCCAGCAGCGGCGGTTCGAGCGCCAGGCCAAGCCCGGCAAAATGGCTGGGATGCTTGGTTTCGGGATAGATGCCGATGGTGCGGCCGGTCCGCGCGCTCGCTGCCTTGGCCAGCGCGATGATTTCGCCCAGCGTCGGGATCGTCTCCTGCCCGTCGAAGCCGGTGTTGGCCGGGCGCAGCTGCGGCAGCCGTTCGCGGGCCCGCAGCGTCTTCAGCTCGGCAAGGGTGAAGTCTTCGGTGAACCAGCCGGTGATGCCGGTGCCGTCGATGGTCTTCGTCACGCGCCGGCTGGCGAATTCGGGGTGAGCGGCGATATCGGTGGTTCCCGAAATCTCGTTTTCGTGGCGCGCCACCAGGGCGCCGTCCTTCGTCGCCACCAGATCGGGTTCGATGAAGTCGGCACCCTGTTCGATCGCCAGCGCATAGGCGGCAAGGGTGTGTTCCGGCCGATCGGCGCTGGCGCCGCGATGGGCGATGACGATTGGGGGTGCCGGCGGCGGCGCTGGCTTCAGCGACGGCGATGCGGAAGGGGCGAGCGGCTGGAGCATGATGGCGGCGACGATCAGGAGCACGCGCCCAGCCTAGGCCCGCACCATCGCCGCCGCCAGCCACTTCAGTCGTGTCAGAGCAGATAATGCGGTGCGAAATCCTGCCCGAACATCTGCATGTAGGTGCCGGCGATGGCCGCAGCAGCGCCGTCGCTGCCCAGATCGCCGAACGCGCCGTTGCCGCGATAGCCGATGCCGGCCTGCGCCGCGATGCTGCCGGCCAGCGGATCGAGGTTCGAAGCGCTGGTGGCATTGCCGGCAGCGACATCGGCGGCGAACAGCCCGGCGGCGGCCGTGCCGACCTTGCTGCGCGAATCCCAGATATCGATGTTGTTGCCGGCAACGACCCGGGTCGACGCGGTGGTGGTGAAGATCGGCGCCAGATTGTCGGTGACACGGGCATTGTCGACCCGGTTGATGTTGATCCCGGCCTGAATCCCGGTGCGCGCCGAATCGAGGACCGTGTTGTTGTCGATCAGGACATCGGTCGCGCCGCTGACCGAGATCGCATGGCGATAGGTGCCCTGGTAGAAATTGTTGACGATGACGATGTCGTCATGGCGGACGCCTTCGTTCATCCGTTCGTTGCCGATGAAGAAACCGCCGACGCCGCCGCCGGCATTGCCTTCCAGGATGACATTGTCGCGGAACACCAGGCCGCTCGATCCGCCGCCGCGGCTGGTATGGACCTGAAAGGCATCGGGGTGATCGCCGAAGGCATAATTGGGTTGCATGTCGCGAACCAGATTGCGTTCGAACAGGCCGTTGGAAAGGCCCGAGATATTCACGCCCTCGCGCGTTTCGGTAACGGTGTTGCCGGCGAAGATGATATCCTTGTTCAACGAGATTACGGCTGCGGTGCGGAACTGGCGGAAGCTCGAATCGACGATGGCGATGCGCTCGCTGCCGCTGATGACGACACCGAGGCCGTCGTTCGAGGCATTGTTGTCGAGCGAGCCCATCACGTCGACGCCGGTGAGGCTGACATTCCGCGACGAGCCGATCGACAGCGCCGCGACGGTGCCGACGCGTTCGCCGGCCTGTGTCGGGCGCTGGATGTCGAGATCGACGATCGCGAAATTCGAGGACCGACTGATGCCGAGGCTGAACAGCCGGGCGTCGTTGTCGGGATCGGCCGAAGCGACCGTGACCGTCGAAGTCGGATTGCGCGAGGAGATGAAGACCTTACCATAGTTGCCGGGCGCCAGCAGGATGGTTTCGCCGCCGCGCACGGTCTTGAGCACGGCATTGAGCTGGGCGGTGGTGCTGACGTTGATGGTGATATTGCGCATGAAAGCCACTCCACATACCGGCCAACAGGGCCGACAGGGCAGGCAACGGCAGCGAGGCCGTAATTCTTGCGCAGCAGGATTGGTGAAAGCCGATTAAGCGACCGTGGCCGGCGCCGTGGATCAACCGGCGAAGCGGTGGGGCACCAGGCCGACACGGCCGGTTTCGACCTCGAACAGGGCGCCGCCATCGGCTTCGGCAACGCCATCGGCGGCCGAAGTTACGAACATCCGATCGAGCCCGGCCCCGGCAAAGGCGCAATTGCTGATCTGGCTGGCGGGCAGGTCGACATGGGAATCGCGGCGGCCATCGGGGGCAAAACGGCTGACCCGGCCGGCGCCCCATTCGGCCACCCACAGGCCGCCGTCGGAATCGAAGCTCATGCCATCGGGCGTGCCCTCCCCGGCACCGAAACGGCGGAACAGCGTGCGCGGGCCAAGGCTGCCGTCGTCGCGGTTGGCAAAGCGCCAGATGATGCCGGGCGCGCTATCGGTGTGCAGCAGAAAGCCGCCGCACGGGCTGATCGCCGGGCCGTTGGCGATGGTGTAGCCCGAATCGAGCATGGTGACGCTGCCATCGGGATCGAGGCGGAAAAAGCCGCCGCTGGCGCGATCGATAGCGGTCGCCATCGACCCGGCGAAGATGCGGCCACGGGCATCGGCCTTGGCATCGTTGAGCCGGTTGCCCGGCGGATGCGGATCGGGAGCCGCCAGCGGCACCAGCTGCAACGGATCGAGTGTCAGCGCGGCAAAGCCCGACGCAAGGCCGGCGATGAAGCCGCCATGGTCGCGGCGCTCGATCACCCAGCCGATCATTTCGGGAATGTCCCACGTCGTCACCGAATCGTCGGCGAGCGCCAGGCGATTCAGCCGCTGGCCGAGAATATCGACCCAGAACAGCGCGTCGCTGCCCGGGCTCCAGAGCAGGCCCTCGCCGAGCCGGTCGACACGGTCGCGCGGCACGCGGCGCACGCGCATCAGTGGCTGTCGCGCGGCAGGCCGCGAACCTGGGCGATGCGCTGATAGGGCACCGCGGCCTCGATGACGGCGCCGCCCGGATATTGGCCGGTGATGGCGCGCGCCAGTTCCTGCCACGGCGTTTGCGACGGCGGCACCGCCACGCCGCCGGCAGCCGCCAGCGCCGCGACGCGCGCCGCCAGCTCTGCATCGCCGACCATCAGTGTCACCAGCCGGCGGCCGAGATCGATGCGGATACGGTCGCCGCTTTGCAGCACCGCCAGCGCACCGCCGACGGCAGCTTCAGGCGCTGCGTTGAGGATCGACGGGCTGCCCGAGGTTCCCGACTGGCGGCCGTCGCCGAGGCAGGGCAGCGCATCGATCCCGGCGCGGATCAGCGCCGCCGGCGGCTGCATGTTGACGACTTCGGCGCCGCCTGGAAAGCCGATCGGTCCGACGCCGCGGATGACGAGAATGCTGGATGCGTCGATGCCCAGTGCCGGGTCCTCGATGCGGGCGTGATAATCCTCCGGCCCGTCGAAAACCACCGCGACGGCTTCGAAGGCATCGGGGTCGGCCGGGTCCGACAGATAGCGTTCGCGGAAGGCCGGCGAGATGACGCTGGTCTTCATCACAGCCGATGTGAACAGGTTACCGCGCAACACGGTAAGACCGCCATGTTGCAGCAAAGGCTCGGCAAAGCGCCGGATGACGCGTTCGTCGGCGATTTTCGCGGCGGCGTAGATCTCGCCGATGCTGCGGCCATCGGCGCCGATGGCGCTGCCGTCGAGAACACCGGCACGCAGCAATTCGCCCATCACCGCCGGCACGCCGCCGGCGTGGTAATAATCCTCCCCCAGATATTCGCCGGCCGGCTGCAGATTGACCAGCAGTGGCACCGCGGCACCATGTTCCTGCCAATCGTCGAGGCTGAGTTCAACTCCCATGTGGCGCGCAATGGCGTTCAAATGAATGGGCGCATTCGTCGAACCGCCGATGGCACTGTTGACCTTGATGGCGTTCAGGAAAGCCGCGCGGGTCATGATGTCGGATGGCTTGCGATCGGCACCCACCATGGCGACGATGGCCAGCCCGGTTTCATAGGCGGCCTGCTGGCGATCGCGATAAGGCGCCGGAATCGCTGCCGATCCGGGCAACGACATGCCGAGCGCTTCGGCCAGCGAGTTCATGGTCGTCGCCGTGCCCATCGTGTTGCAAAAGCCCGTCGACGGCGCCGACGAGGCAATCAGTTCGATGAACCCCTTGTAGTCGATCTCCCCGGCCGCAAGCATCCGCCGGGCCTTCCAGATGATCGTCCCCGAACCGGTGCGCTCGCCCTGGTGCCAGCCGTTGAGCATCGGGCCGACCGACAGCGCGATCGCCGGGATGTTGACCGTCGCTGCTGCCATCAGGCACGCCGGCACCGTCTTGTCGCAACCGATGGTCAGCACCGTGCCGTCGATGGGATAGCCGTGCAGCACCTCGACAAGACTGAGATAGGCAAGGTTGCGATCGAGCGCCGCCGTCGGCCGCTTGCCGGTTTCCTGGATCGGATGGATCGGAAATTCGATCGGAATGCCGCCACCGTCGCGAATGCCGTCGCGCACCCGGTCGGCAAGCACCAGGTGATGGCGGTTGCACGGCGCCAGGTCGCTGCCCGTCTGCGCGATGCCGATGATCGGCCGATCCGACTGAAGCTCCGCCACCGAAAGCCCGAAATTGAGATAGCGTTCGAGATAGAGCGCCGTCATGTCGGGATTGGCCGGGTTGTCGAACCAGGCGCGCGAGCGCAGGCGGGGGGCGGCGCTATCGTCTTCGGGTTGCGTCATGGCAGTGCCGTTCGTGATTGCCATGGCCACCGCCGGGCGGCCGACAGCGGGTTGGCGCGTTGATCAGATGCGTTTCCATACCAGAATATAACGCGCAGGAGCGGCCAAAGTGACGATTCGTCTTGCTCTCGTCGGCATCGGCAAGATCGCCCGGGACCAGCATCTGCCGGCCATTGCAGCCGATCCGCGCTTCGATCTTGTCGCCGCAGTCAGCCGCAATGCCCGTGTCGACGATATCGATGGCATCGGGGCCGTCGCGAATTTCCCCGATATCGCCGCGCTGATCGCCAGCGGAACCGCCGTCGATGCCGTCTCGATCGCCACGCCGCCAGTCGGCCGCCACCGCATCGCCGCCGCTGCGCTTGCTGCCGGCTGGCACGTCATGCTCGAAAAACCGCCGGGCGCCACGCTTGGCGAAGTGCGCGGGCTGATCGCCGCCGCCGGATCGCGCAGCCTGTTCGCCAGCTGGCATTCGCGCGAAGCCGCCGGCGTCGAACCGGCTCGCGCTTGGTTGGCAGGCAGGCGGATCACCAGCGTCACCATCGATTGGCGAGAGGACATCCGCCGCTGGCACCCGGGGCAGGACTGGATCCTCGGCCCCGGCGGCCTGGGCGTTTTCGATCCCGGCATCAACGCGCTGTCGATCGCCACCGCCATCCTGCCCGGCCGCCTTCGCCTCGACAGCGCGAGGCTGTGGCTCCCCGAAGGCCGCGATGCCCCGATCGCCGCGCGGATCGGCCTCGTCCTCGGCGACACCACCCCCGTCACCGCCGATCTGGATTTCCGTGAACAAGGCCCGCAACGCTGGACCATCCGGGTCGCGACCGACATCGGCACGCTGACCCTCCACGACGGCGGCGCCCGGCTGCTGATCGACGATATCGACCAGAACCTCGCCCCGGCCAGCGAATATGCCGGCCTCTACCGCCGCTTCGCTGCACTGATCGCCGCCGGCAACAGCGATTGCGACCTCACTCCGCTCGAACTCGTCGCCGACGCGTTCCTGATCGCAAGCCGGGAAGCGGTGGCGGCGTTCGTGCTTTGAGCGGCAGGAAAAGGGGGCCTCCGGCGGCTGGGGCCGTGGGCCCCAGACCCCATTTTGTTTGGTTTCATGCAGTTGCTGCGGAAATTGTGCACGGCATCGATCGGAATGGGGGCTGGGGCCTAAGGCCCCGGCCGCCGGAGGCCCCTTCTACTTCCACACTGCCAGATCACGCGCGCCGACCTCACGCCCACCCAGCACGAACACCGCATCGCGCGGAGCGGGAGCCGTCGCGGCAGTGTCGCCATAGTTGATCGCGAAGGTCAGTTCGCCGCGGCGGCGCAATCGCAGCGCGCCGGGCAGCAGCGTCGCGGCGATGCCGGCTTCGGCGCAGAGGCGGGTGAACAGCGCGACGAGGAAGCCGTCGTCGGTGAGGGTAGCAAGATAATGGGCCCGGCCGTGGCGAAGCAGCGCCGGCAGGCCATCGCCAGCGGTGGCGGGGATTTCGCATGCGCCGGGATCGACGACTTCGCGCCAGCTGTGGCTGGCATGGATGGCGCCGGCGAAGGGCAGCGCCTCCGGGCAATCGGGCCGCAGCGTTTCGACCGACAGGATGCGAATCGGCAGCAGCGCGCGCAGTGGCCCGGGCGGCAAGCCTTCGGGCAGTGTCATCTCGGCAGTCTTGGCGCCCGATCGCGGCCCGATCAGCACCGGGGCAGCGCAGGCCTGCAGCGCTGCGACAGCGGCATCGCCGGCCATCGCAAGTGCCGGCACGACGACAAGGGCGTAGCGCGCCAGATCGGCGCCCGGTGCGACGAAATCGACATCGACACCCAGCCGGCGCAGCGCGCCATGATATTGGGCAACGACGGCGTTATAGTCATAGCCGCGGCCCTGGGCTTCGATGTCCGACAGCCATTGCGCCTCGATATCGACGATCATCGCCACCGGCGCGCGGGTGGTTTCCGGCAGCGGCAGCGCGGCAAGTTCGGCAGCGAGGCGCTCGATCTCGGGCCAGGCCTCGGCGCGGGTCGAATCGGAGCGAAGCAGCCCGGCGTGCATCTGTTCCTGGGCGAACGGCGCCTGCCGCCAGCGGAAGAAACTGACCACCGCCGCACCGTGCGCAAAGGCCTCCCAGCTCCACAGCCGCACCATCCCCGGCGCCGGGCGCGGGTTGTGGCCGGCCCAGTTCACCGGCCCGGGCTGTTGTTCCATGATCCAGAACGCCTTGCCGGTCAGCCCGCGAGTCTGGTCGAACAACAGCGCCTGGGCATCGGGATGGCCGGTGCGCATCCACGGCCGGAAGGCTTCGGCCGGCGCCTGCGCCATCGCCAGGTCGGCACGGCCGAGCGGGTAATTGTCGTAGGAAGCAAAATCGAGCGGCGCGGCGAGAGCATGGTTGTCGACGCCGGTTTCGGGCATCGGAATGAAATTATGGGTGATGAAGCGGCCGGGTGCGTGTTCGCGCAGGGTCGCCACCATGGCATCGTGGAATCGCACCACCATGTCGGAGGCGTAGCGCCGCCACGCCATGCGGTGCGCCGGGCTGGTTTCGGTAACCGCGCCGACCGGCAGCTCGATCGCGTCGAAACTGCCATATTCCATCGACCAGAAGACGTTGCCCCACGCCGTGTTCAGCGCCTGGATGCTTGGATAACGTTCGGCGAGCCAGGCGCGAAAGCCGTCGCTTGCCGCTGGCGAAGCGCTCAGCGTCGTGTCGTGGCAGCACAGCTCGTTGTCCGTCTGCCAGCCGACGACATGGGGATTCTCGCCATAGCGCCGCGCCAGCATTTCGGTGATGCGCAGCGCTTCGGCGAGCCAGCGCGGGCTGGAAAAATCGCTGTGGCGGCGCGAACCGAAGCCGCGGCTGCGGCCGGTGGCCGGATCGACGGGCAATATCTCGGGATGTGCATCGACCAGCCATTTCGGCGGAGTCGCGGTCGGCGTGCCGATCACCACCTGCAATCCCGCCCCGCCCAGCGTCGCGATCGCCCGGTCGAGCCAGTCGAATGTATAGTGTCCGGCTTGCGGTTCCAGCCGGCTCCAGGCGAATTCGCCGATCCGCACGTAAGTCAGGCCAAGCTGGCGCATCCGCGCTGCATCTTCGGCCCACCAGGCTTCCGGCCAATGTTCGGGATAATAGCAGACACCCAGCATCGAAACCGCTCCCCGTCACCGAACCGCAAGCGCGATCGCAGCGCACTTGGACAGTGCCGGCCGGCGCTAGCATAAGGGTAGCGGCGGCGTCGATTTGCCGTGGAGGCCTCGCCATCGTGTCCAGCCCCGATCCTGCCTGTTTCCGCCTCGATGGCGACACCGTCACGCTGGTGATCGCCATCGTCCAGGATTTGCCGAGCGTTGCCTGGTGGGGGCCGCGGCTCGCCGACGATTGCGAACTTGCAGCGCTGCTGCGCCTCGCCGAACGCAGCGAGGCACCGGCATCGCCGGCGGTCGAACCGGTGCAGGCACTCACGCCGCAGGCCGGGCAGGGCTGGATCGGCCGCCCGGGCCTTGCTGCCCATCGCGACGGCCGCGGCTGGGCATCGCTGACGCGCGTTACCGGCATCGGCGAGGCGCCGGGCCGTATCGCCATCACCAGCCATGACCCGGCGCATGGCATCACTCTGGAGCACGACCTCCACCTTGCCGCCGGCGATGTGCTGGTTGCGACGACCCGGCTGACCAACACCGGCAAGACGGAGCTGACAGTCGACGATCTTGTCGCGCCGCTGCTGCCGCTACCCGACAGTGTCGATCATATCATCGGTTTCGAGGGCCGCTGGGCGGGTGAGTTCGCCACCCGCCGCGAGCCCCGCCGGCTGGGAATATGGATGCGCGAGAACCGCCGCGGCCGCACCAGCCATGATAGCTTTCCCGGCTTGATCGCGACGGCGGCCGAAACCGGCGAGCTGCACGGCCTCGCCTATGGCTTTCACCTCGGTTGGAGCGGCAATCACCGTCTTTACGTCGAAACGCTCGCCGATGGCCGCGCCCAGGTCGGCATGGGCGAATTGCTGCTGCCGGGGGAGGTGCGCCTCGGCCCCGGTGAAACGCTGGCGTCACCACCGCTGTTCGCCGCCGTCAGCCAGAACGGAATCGGCGGCGTCGCCCGGGCCTTTCACCGCCATTTGCGGGCTCGGCCCGAACACGACCGCCTGCGCGCGGCACCGCGGCCGGTGCATTTCAACAGCTGGGAAGCCGTCTATTTCGATCATGATCCGTCAAGGCTGATGACGCTGGCAGACCGCGCTGCCGAAATCGGTGCCGAACGCTTCGTTCTCGATGACGGCTGGTTTCGTGGCCGGCGCAGCGATGCCGCCGGACTTGGCGACTGGAGCGCCGATCCTGCCATTTACCCCGACGGCCTCGCCCCGCTGATCGACCATGTCCGCCGGCTCGGCATGGGCTTCGGGCTGTGGATCGAACCCGAAATGGTCAATTCCGACAGCGACCTGTTCCGCGCCCATCCCGATTGGCTGCTGGCGACGCCGCCGGCCCCGCAGCTCGGGTTTCGTCACCAGCTGGCGCTGGATTTCGGCCGGGCGGCAGTGCGCGATTACCTGTTCGCCGCCATCGACGCACTGCTGCGCGAATATCCGATCGACTATCTGAAGTGGGACATGAACCGCGATCTCAACCACCCCGGCGGCAGCGACGGCCGGGCCGGGGCACGCGCGCATGTCGCGGGAGTTCACGCCGTGCTCGATCGGTTGCGTGTCGCGCACGGCCGGGTCGAGATCGAAAGCTGTGCTTCGGGCGGCGGCCGCGCCGATTTCGCCATGCTGGCGCGTACCGACCGGATCTGGACATCGGATTCGAACGACGCGCTGGATCGGCTGGCGATCCAGGCCGGTTTTTCGCGCTTCTTTCCAGCCGAGGTGATGGGCGCCCATGTCGGCCCGGCGACCTGCCACATCACCGGCCGCACGCTGTCGATGGCGTTGCGGGTGGCGACAGCGTTTTTCGGTCACATGGGCGTCGAGCTCAACCTTGCCGCCGCCAATGCTGCCGATCTTGACGAGTTGCGCCGCGGCATCGCGCTGCACAAGCGGCACCGGGCACTGATCCATGGCGGCGAGCGCTATCGCCTCGCGGCGGCCGCCGGCGTTGATGCCTTCATGGTGGTGGCGCCAGGGGCCGGTGAAGCGCTGCTGTCGTACACACAGGTCACCGAAGCCGAGCGCAGCTTTGCCGGCCGGGTGCATCTCGCCGGTCTCGATCCGGCGGGCGACTACCGGATGGACCCAATCTGGCCGCATAGGCCGATGCTGCAGTGGCCGCTGGCCGGCGGCGGAACATTCAGCGGTGAATTGCTGATGATGGCCGGTTTCCAGCCACCACGGATGCCGCCCGCCACGCCGTTGTTGTTGCACTTGCAGCGCCGCTGACCCCGACGTTCGGCAGCCCGGGCTGTTCCGGCCGCATCACACCGTTGGCGGGCGTTCGTATCAGCCGAACGGCTGAACGATGACAAGGATGGTAATCGCGAATGTCGTCAGCGACGGCACCTCGTTGAGCAGCCGCAGGGTGCGTTCCGATTGCGGGCGCTCGCCGCGAGCAAACCGCTTCGATGTCACCACCATCCAACGGTGATACCAGGTCAGCGCCACGACAAAAATGAATTTCAGCTGCAACCACAACGGCCAACCGCTGTTGAAGGCCAGCGCGAGGCCGGCCAGCCAGACGATTATCATCGCCGGCGTCAGGATGATGCGCCGCAAGCGCCGGGTGCGTTCATCCCACAACAGCGCTTCCGGCGCGCCGGGCGCGACCGGGTGCCAGTAAACGAGATAGCGCGGGATCATGAACAACCCCGCCATCCAGAAGATGACGAAGCTGACATGCAGCGCCTTGACCCACAGATAGGCCTCGCCGAGCCATCCCACGAACGCGTTCAGAACGGCCTCCGCACCATCGCCAGCAATTGTTCGACATGAGCGATCGGGGCATCGGGCAGGATGCCATGGCCCAGGTTGAAGACATGGGGGCGTTCATCGAAAGCAGCGCGGATGCGAGCCACCGCCGATGCCAGTGCTTCGCCGCCGGCGATCAGCGCCAGCGGATCGAGGTTGCCCTGAACCGGCATATTGGGCGGCAGAATGGCATCGGCCCATTCGGGATCGATGGTCTCGTCAAGGCCGATGGCATCGACGCCGGTTTCGGCGGCATAGGCAGCAAGCTTGGCGCCGGCGCCCTTGGGGAAACCGATGATCGGTACATCGCTGTGGCGAACCATCAGCCGGCTGACGATTTCCGACGTGGGTGCGATCACCCAGCGTTCGAACTGCGCCGGCGACAGCGATCCGGCCCAGCTGTCGAACAATTGCACCGCCTGCACGCCGGCTTCGATCTGGCCCGACATATAATCGACGGTGACATCGACGATGCGATCGACGAGCGCCTGGAAAGCGGCCGGGTCCTGATAGGCAAGGCGCCGCGCTTCGCCCTGGTCCTTCGATCCATGGCCGGCAACCATATAGGTCGCCACTGTCCACGGGCTGCCGGCAAAGCCCAGCATGGTGACGGCGGGCGGCAGTTGCGCGCAGACCTTGGCGACAGTGGCATAGATTTTCTGCAGGTGCAGTGGCTGCGGTTCCAGTGCGTCGCAAAGGCCGTCGACCAGCGCCGGCGTCAGTTGCGGGCCCTCGCCGGGGCCGAAGGTCAGTCCCTGGCCCATGGCGTGCGGCACGATCAGGATGTCGGAAAACAGGATGGCGCCATCGATACCGAAGCGGCGGATCGGCTGCAACGTCACTTCGGCAGCGGCATCGCTGTCGTAGACGAGTTCGAGGAAGCCGCCACGTTCGGCACGCAGAGCCCGATATTCGGGCAGGTAGCGGCCAGCCTGGCGCATCAGCCACACCGGCGGTGGATTGCGGCGTTCGCCTTTCAGGACGGCAAGAAGCGGCGGATCGCCGATCGGCTTGGTTGTGATCATGGCGGCACGTTTCGCGGCGGCGCCGTGCCGGGTCAAGGGTCGCTGCTGCCCCACTACAAATCTATCTGAATCTTGAATCAAGTAATTGCAGTAGTGGCAGTGCCGCCGGGGGATATCTTGCCGTCCCCACCATCCGTCCACAGTCCGCTATTGTCGCGACACGATGATTCCGGGCGAGTCGCGCGATTCATCCCCGTTTTCCACAGGGCTGCCTGTGGAGTCTTCCACCGGTTGATGGCCTGTGGTCGCGGCGTGCACGAACCGGCGGAATGCCGGCGAAAAGCGGTTTGCCCGGCCGTCCCGAGCAGGCATAACCACCGGGTCCCATGTTTATCCCCAGCACCATCCCCGACAGAATCCGAACCAGGCCTCGCCGCGCCGGTCCGGCCTGATGGCCGATCGCAGCAGCAACCGGCTGCACCTCCATCTTGTCAGCGATTCGACGGGCGAAACGCTCGAATCGATCGCCAAGGCCGGGCTGGCGCGATTCGAGGGCGTCGACGCCATCAAGCATTTCTGGCCGATGGTGCGTTCCGAAGGCCATCTCGACCGGGTCATCGAGGAAATCGCGCGGCGGCCGGGGTTGATCATCTACACGCTGGTCGATGGCGGGGTTCGCGAACGGCTCGAACAACGCTGTGCCAGCCTCGGCCTGCCGCTGGTGTCGCCGCTCGATCCGACCATCGCGGCGCTGTCGGAACTGCTCGGCCAAGTGGCGACGCGGCGGCCGGGGCGCCAGCATGTCATGGACAAGGCCTATTTCCGCCGTGTCGATGCCATCAACTACACGATGGTCCACGACGATGGCGCCGGCCATGACGATTGGGAGGAAGCCGATATCGTCGTCGCCGGCGTGTCGCGCACGTCGAAGACTCCGACTGCGATCTACCTCGCCAACCGCGGCTACAAGACTGCCAATATCCCGCTGGTGATCGAGGCACCGCCGCCGGCGCTGCTGTTCAACCTGAAGCGGCCGCTCGTCGTCGGGCTGACCACCGCGCCGGCGCGACTGATGATGATCCGCCGCAACCGGCTGCTCAGCCTGGGGCAATTGCCCGATACCGATTATGCCGACCTCGATCGCATCGAAACCGAAGTCGCCTTTGCGCGCCGGCTGTTCGCCGATCACGATATCCCGGTGATCGACGTGACCCGACGATCGATCGAGGAAACTGCCGCCGCCATCGTCAACCTCTACCGGGCGCGCCATCCGCAGGATGCGGCATGATCGTGCTGGCCAGCCAGAGTGCGGCGCGCCAGGCGATGCTCGCCGCAGCCGGCGTCGTGTTCGAGGCCGTTCCGGCGCATGTTGATGAAAGCGCCGTGCTGGCGGCGCTGGTTGCCGAAGGCGCCGATGGATTGCGGATCGCCGATGCGCTGGCCGAACTGAAAGCGCTGAAGATTTCGCGCCGCTACCCGAACCGCCTCGTTCTTGGCGCCGATTCGGTGGTCGTTACCGCCGATGGCCGCTTGCTCGAAAAGCCGGAAACGCCCGACCGAGCCGCGGCGCAGCTGCGCGATCTCGCCGGCACCACCCACCGGCTGGTTTCCGCCGCTGTCATCGCCGTGGCCGGCCGCCCGACCTGGCGCGCCGCCGACACCGCCAGCCTGACGATGCGGCCCTTGTCCGATGGCTTCATCGCCGATTATCTGGCGGCCGAAGGCGATGCCGTCCTGGCTTGTGTCGGCAGCTATCGCATCGAAGGTCGGGGAGCCCAGTTGTTCACGCGCATCATCGGCGACCAGTTCACCATCCGCGGCCTGCCGCTGCTGGCGCTGCTCGGCCATCTGCGCGACTGCGGCGAGTTGCCGGCATGATCGAGCCGCCCGTTGCCGGCGTCATCGGTTGGCCGGTATCGCATTCGAAATCGCCGCGCATTCACCGTTTCTGGCTGGAAAAGCTGGGGATCGATGGCGACTACAGTCGTTTTCCGGTGGCGCCGGATTGCCTTGCCGACTTCGTCCGCGCGCTGCCGGCGATGGGCCTGCGCGGCGTCAACGTCACCATCCCGCACAAGGTCGCGGTGCTCGATCTGGTCGACGATGTCGACAGCACCGCCGAATTCGTCGGGGCGGCCAACACGCTCAAGGTGTTTCCCGATGGCCGCATCGGCGCCGCCAATACCGATATCGATGGCATCTTCGAAGCCTGCGCGGGACTCGATGTCGCCGGCCGCGAGGTCATCATCCTCGGCAGCGGCGGGGCGGCGCGCGCCGCGATCATGGCGGCGCAATCGCTCGGCGCCGGGTGGCTGACCATCGTTGCCCGCAACATGGACGCAGCCGCGGCGCTGCTCCAGCACGCCGGCCAGCAGGGCAGCGTCCTCGAATGGGGCGGACCGCTGCCGGAATCGCCCGACGCCCGCCTGTTGTTCAATGCCACCAGCCTCGGCATGGCCGGGCAGCCGCCGCTCGTTCTCGACCTGTCGCCGCTGCCGCCCGAATGCACCGTGTTCGATGCCGTCTATGTCCCCATCGAAACGCTGCTTTTGGCATCGGCACGGCAGCGCGGCCTCGCGACGATCGACGGCCTCGCCATGCTGATCGGCCAAGCCGCCGTCGCTTTCGGGATCTTCTACGGCCAGCCGGCACCGCGTGCCCATGATGCCGAACTGCGGGCGCTGCTGACACGATGAAGCGCACCACGACGATCATCGGCCTTACCGGATCGATCGGCATGGGCAAATCGACCGTCGCCGCCATGTTCCGCCGCCTTGGCGTGCCGGTGTTCGATGCCGATGCCGAAGTGCGCCGGGTCCAGGGGCCCGGTGGCCGGGCGCTGGCCACCATCGAAGCTGCTTTCCCGGGCACCACCCACGCCGGCGGCCTGCATCGCGACCGCCTCGGCACCGCCGTGTTCGGTGACGCCGCCGCGCTGCGCCGGCTCGAAGCCATCCTCCACCCGCTCGTGGCGCAAGCGCAATCGACCTTCCTCCAGGCCCACCGCCGTCGCCGCGCCATCATCCTCGACGTGCCGCTATTGTTCGAAAAAACCGGCTGGCGACACTGCGACCTGACGATCGTGGTTTCGGCCCCCTATCGCGTCCAGCGCGCCCGCGTCCTTGCTCGCTCCGGCATGACAGCCGCCAAGCTCGCCGGCATCCTGCGCGCCCAGTTGCCCGACGCTGAAAAACGCCGCCGCGCCGATCTGGTGATCGAAACCGGCCGCGGACGGCGGGAGACCTGGTTGGCAGTGCGGCGGGTGGTAGCATCGATTTGAGGGCCTCCGGCGGGCAGGGGGTCATCCCCTGCCCGCCGGAGGCCCCTTCACCTTCGTCTCGCAGGCAGCTAAACCGCCGCCATGCGCGAGATCGTCTTCGACACCGAAACCACCGGCATCTTCCCCGGCGATGGCCATCGCATCGTCGAGATCGGCGCGGTGGAGATGATCGGCCGCGTCGTCACCGGCCGCACTTTCCACACCTATGTCGATCCGTGCCGGCCGATGCCCAAGGATGCGCAGGGCGTCCACGGGCTCAGCACGACGTTTCTCACCGGCCAGCCGGTTTTCGAGATGATCATCGACGAATTCCTGAGTTTCATCGGCGACGATCCGCTGGTCGCGCACAATGCCGTGTTCGACATGGAGTTCCTGAACTGGGAGCTGAAGCGCTGCGGCAAGCCGGTGATCCCGCATTCCCGGGCCATCGACACGCTGGAAATCGCCCGCCGCAAGCATCCCGGCGGCAAGAACACCCTCGATGGCCTGTGCATCCGCTACGAGATCGATCTTTCCGGCCGCGCCAAGCATGGCGCGCTGGTCGATGCCGAACTGCTGGCCCGGGTCTATGTCGAACTGACCGGCGGCCAGCAGATCGGCCTCGATCTGGCGACGGCCGCACCGGTCGCGGCAGCGGCGGTAGCGCCAGTGGCCTTTGCATCGCGGGCGCACGCGGCATCGCCCGAGGAACTGGCCCGCCATGCCGCGCTGCTGGCGACGCTGAAGGACCCGGTCTGGTTGCATTGACGGCATGATTTCCCAGCGTGGCCACGGTGATTGACCCCCTGCCGGGCGGAGCCTAAGGCCGGCTCCCGCCCCCCTGCGGCAGGAGACGATCATGGACATTCGCATCTCGGGTCACCAGGTCGACACCGGCGCGGCTTTTGCCGTTCATGTGCGCGAACGGCTGTCCGCCATGGTCGAAAAATATTTCCCGCGGGCGATTTCGGCGCAGGTTACGCTGGCGCCGGCACCACACGGGCATTTTTCGTGCGACATCGTCATGCATGTGATGGCCGACATCATCCTGAAGGGCAACGGCCGCGCCGGGGAAGCGCACCCGGCCTTCGATGTTGCCGCGGCACGCATCGACAAGCAGCTGCGCCGCTATCTGCGCCGGTTGAAGGATCGCCACGGCCCCGGAGCCGATCGCAGCGCGGCGCGCGAGGTTTCGGCGACGCTCGACAATGCCGAATACAAGATCTTTGCAGCGCCGCCGGCCGACGATGATGAAGTGATCGGCGATGCGCCGCTGGTGATCGCCGAAACGCGGGTCGATATCCCGACCAGCAATGTCGGCGACGCGGTGATGATGCTCGATTTGCGCAACACCAACGCGCTGTTGTTCGTCAACAGTGCCAGCGGCGATCACAACATGGTCTATCGCCGCGACGACGGCAGCATCGGCTGGGTCGAGCCGCGACGGAGCGCGAGTATCGCCAAATGATGAACGCAGCCGGCTTTGCCGACCTGGTCGAGGCGACCTGCCTCGATTTTGCGGTGGCGAGCAAGGACGCATTGTTCGAACGGCTTTGCGCCGCCGCCGCCGGTGCGGCCGGGCTTGAAACCAGCGCCATCCTCGAACGAGTGCGCGAACGCGAGGCGCTGGGTTCGACCGGTTTCGGCAATGGCGCCGCCATTCCGCATGCCCGGCTGGCAGGGCTGCCGCGGGTGATGTGCGTTGCAGCGCGGTTGGCGATGCCGGTCGATTATCGCGCGCTGGACGGGCAGCCGGTCGACATCGCGGTGCTGCTGCTGTCGCCCGAAGGCGCCGGTGCCGACCATTTGAAGGCGCTGGCCCGGATCAGCCGGTCGTTGCGATCCCCGGCGACACTGGCGATGATGCGCGCCGCGCCGGATGCCGCGGCGTTCCGCGCTGCGATCGGCGGGCTGGCAAAGGCGGCCTGAGGTGGCTGCGGCGGCGGCCGAGGTGGCGGGACGGCGATGCTGACCCCGCGTCTCGCCGCCCATGTCGCCGTTTCGGCGCTGCTGCGCCGCGTGGCTGCGGCCGGCGGTTTTGCGACAGTGCTGGCTCGCGGCGACGACAGCGCCGGAAGCATCGCGATCGTGGTCCGCGAAGGCGGCGAGGAGCGGCTGCTGGTGCCGATGCCCCGCAGCGACGGCGGCCGTGACTGGGTGGCAGGCGCCATCGGCGCGGCGATTCCCGCCTGGATGGAGCGGGCCCGGCAACGCGACCCCGATCTTTGGGTGGTGGAACTGGATATCCCGGACGCGGCACGGCTCGTCGCCGAAACGCTCGGCGGCGATTGACCCACGAATGTCATCTACGCATCGACACAGGAGTTGGTTGCGCGGCTCGTGGGCGGGCGGCGACTGGAATGACCGAAGCGGACCGGACCGGGCTTCAGCCCAGCACCGATCGGGCCTTTTGCCGGTGTAATTGGCAGCCCCGATCGAATGCGGACCCGGACAAGGCCGTGAGCGACTGCCGGATTGATGAAGTTTTCGACGATGATGATGATGGGCGAAACGGCGCGGTGCGGCGCCCTTGCCCGGTTGGTCCTGCTTTCGGCGGGCGCCGTTCTGGTTGCGGCAGCAGATATCGCCCCTGACAATGCGCGGCTTTCCGATGCCATTCTCGCGCCGATGACTCCGGCCAAAGCCGCTGCTGCCGATGCAGCGCTCGCGGCGACCACTCCCCCCGAGACGCTTGCCGCCGCTGCTGCGCTCGCCGCTGGTGACGATGTCGTCTCCCGCCCCGCCAATCTGGCGGTGCTGGTTTCCGAAATGTCCGTTGCCGATGCCGCTGCCGAAAGTGCTGCGGCCGATCGTGAACAGCGCTGCCTCGCCGAAGCCGTATATTTCGAATCGCGCGGCGAGCCGCTGGAAGGCCAGCTCGCCGTTGCCCAGGCGATCATCAACCGCGCCGAATCGGGCCGTTTTGCCACCACTGTCTGCGGCGTGATCCGCCAGCCCGGCCAATTCAGCTTCAATCCTGCCGCCAGCCGCGGCGGCCGCGATTGGTCGACCGCCCAGGCCATCGCAGCGATCGCTATGCGCGACCTGTGGCACGAAGTTGCGCCGCGGGCGATGTCGTTCCACGCCGTGCGAGTTTCGCCGGGCTGGCGCGACCGCACCCGGGTCGCGACGATCGGCCGGCACGTCTTCTATCGTTGATCGGCGGCCGGCGCCGCCCCTACCTCCGCTCCGGGCTTGCTGTTCCTGATCCGTTCCGGCAGGTTGCGCCGAATGACCGACAGCCTTGCCAGCCTGGCGCCCCAGCCGATCCTTGCCGGCCCGATCCTTGCCGGCCCGATCCTTGCCGGCGATGTCTGTCGCGGTGTCTCGCGCTGGTTGCTGCGCGCCGGCGTCGCGCCGCTTGCCGAAATGCCGCTCGGCTGCGGCCGGCGCGCCGATTTGCTCGGCATCGATGCCCAGGGCCGGCTGACGCTGGTCGAGGTCAAGGTCAGCCTTGCCGACCTGCGCGGCGATCGCAAATGGCCGGAATATCTTGCCTGGTGCGACCGGTTTTTCTGGGCAGTGCCGCAGGGCTTCCCGCTCGGCGATTTCGACAGCGCGGCGTTCCTTCCCGATCGCACCGGGTTGATCGTTGCCGATCGCTTCGATGCCGAACTGCTGCGGCCGGCACCGTGGCACCCGCTTGCCGCGCCGCGCCGCCGCGCCGAAACGCTGCGCTTTGCCCGCCGCGCTGCCAGCCGCATCGCCATGGCAATCGACCCCGAAGCGCTCGCGGGCGATCTCGACTGACGCACAGATGCCTCGGGCGCCGGGCGCTGGAGGCCGTCCCTCAGCCGGCCGCGACAACCGGGCGCAGGCCGCGCGCGAACAGCAGCCGATCGGGCCCCTTGAACCCGAAACGCCAGACGACACTGCCATAGACGGCAAGGATCAGCAGCAAACCGAGGGTGAGCTGGAACCATTCCGGCGCGAGGGTGACGAGCCAGCCGGCGATGGCGCCGGGAATGGCAGCGGCGATCATGGTCCAGCGCCAGCCGGCGACGTCATGGCCGAGGCGCCGCCCGAGAAACAGCGATTTCGCCACCGACAGGAAGATCGCCGCGGCAGCCAGCGCGCCGGCGGCACCGAGCCCGCCATGGCGTGGCACCAGCCACAGGCTGAGGCCGGTTTGCAGCGCCAGCCCGGCCAGCGACCAGCCGAGATTGGCGGTGCGCGCCATGTAGACGAGCGCCGCTTCGGCAACCGCCGCCTGCGCCGCCAGCAGTTCGGCGAGCAGCAGCATGATCAGAACGGCCAAGCCGGTCGGAAACACCGGCCCGAACAGCCCCAGCCCGGCATGGCCGGTGAACGACAGTGCGATCACCACCCCGAGCTGCGCGGCGCCGATCCAGAAACCGATCTGGCGCAGGTGCACCGCGACGCCGGCCAGGTCGCCGCGCGCCAGATTGACCGTCAGCACTGGCGCCAGGATCGGATCGAAGCTGGATTTCAGCCGCTGCGGCAGCGAGGCGATCTGCTGGGCGACATAGTAGATGCCGACGATTTCGGCGCTGGCGAAGCGGCCGAGGATGAAGATATCGAGCCGGCGTGCCCCCCATTCGGCGATATCCGCACCCGCCAGCGGCAGGTTGCGGCGCACCAGCCCGGCGATATGGCCGGCGTCCGGCCGCCAGTGGCGCGGCGGCCCGAAGCTGCGCCACGCCGGCCATAGCGAAGCGACTGCCGCCGCCACCAGCGATGCGACATAGGCGAGGATCAGCCCGTCCGGCTGCCACGGGGTGAAAGCGAGGCCGAGCGCCACGAGGCTGAGCGTCCACGGCTCGATCAGCGAACGAGCCCGCACCGTGGCGGCGATATCGTGGCGGAACGCCAGCGCCGCCAGGCCGACTTCCGACACGGCGAGCGGCACGATGATGAACGGAAAGAACCGCGCCAGCTGCGATTCGTCCGAAAGCGGGAACACCAGCCCGGGCAGGGCGACGAGGATGCCAGCGCCGAGCAGCGCCGCCGCCACCGAAGCGAGCAGGCTGTCGTAGAGGGCATGGGCCTCGCCGACGCGGCCGGACCGGGTGCCGCGCGCCACCATGTCTTCGGCCAGCCCGCGTTTCAGCCCGAGCGTGGCAAGCATGGCGACCAGTTCGACGACCATGGTGGCATAGGCGAACAGGCCGAGCGCTTCGGCGCCGTACAGCCGCCCGGCAATGAACAGGAACGGAAACCGCGCCGCCAGCCGCAGCATGAAGCCGATGAAGTTGGTGCGGCCGCCGCGCGCCAGTGCCGCGGTTTCGGTGGCGCCCGGAGCCGCGCTCGCCGACGAGCCGAGTTCAGTCGCCGACATGCACGCGCCGGTAGCGGCCGTGGAGGTAGAGCAGCGATTCGCGTTCCGGCGCCAGGCCGAAGCGTTCGACACGGCCGACGAGGATGCGGTGATCGCCGCCATCATGATCGGCATGAAGGGTGCAGGCGAACGCCGCCTTGGCGCCGGCCAGCACCGGCAGCCCGTCCCAATCGCGCCATTCGGCTTCGGCAAAGCGATCGATGCCGCGCCGCGCGAAACGATCGGCAACCACCTGGCCGTCGAGATCGAGGACGTTGATGGCGAAGCGCCCGCTCGCCTGCAGCACCGGCAGCGCCGATGCCGTGCGCGCCGGGCAAAACAGCAGCAACGGCGGATCGAGGCTGACGCTGGTGAAGCTGTTGGCGGTCAGGCCGACGCGGCTGCCATCGGCGGCGATGGCAGTGACGATGGTGACGCCGGTGGCAAAGCACCCGAAGGCATCGCGCAGATGGCGTGCATCGAAGGGTGGTGTCGCGGGGTTCATCCGCCTCCCCTAGCCGGTGCCGTCCCAGCGTCAATGCGGAAGCGCGCGCCCGCGCCACCATGTTCAGCGCGGTGTTGCCGCGCTGCGCCAGCCACGGCCGGCGGCGCTGGCCAGCGCCGCCGGCAATTGCAATAAGCGCGGCCATGGCCGGATTTGCCCTGTTGCGCGCCTTTTGCCGTTTCGCCATCGCGGTTGCGATGCTGGCTGCCGTCCCGCTGGCGGCGGCACCGCTGCGCATCCACGCCGCCAGCAGCCTGACCGAAGTGATGAATTCCGCGGCCGACGCCTGGGCCGTTGCCGGCCATGAGCGGCCGGTACTGGTGTTTGCGGCATCATCCGTACTGGCGCGGCAGATCATTGCCGGGGCCCCCGGCGCGCTGTTCGTTTCGGCGGATCGCGAGTGGATGGCCGCCGTCACCGCTGCTGGCGCCACCGTTGCGGGCAGCGAACGCATCATCGCCGGCAACCGGCTGGTGCTGGTGGTACCTGCCGCCGACCGGCGCCGGGTCGTGGTCGCCCGGGGCTTCGACCTCGCACGGTTCATCGGGTCCGGGCGCTGGACCACCGGCGACCCCGCCTCGGTTCCGGTGGGCCGCTACGCCCGCGCGGCGCTGGCCTCGCTGGGCAGCTGGACGGCGGCCGCACCGCGGCTGGCGCGCGCCGCAAATGCCCGTGTCGCCCTGTCCTATGTCGAGCGCGGCGCGGTGGCCGCCGGCATCGTCTATGCCAGCGACGCCGGGGCGTCGCCGCGCGTGGCGATCGCCGGCGTCTTTCCCGCTGCCAGCCATCCGGCGATTGTCTATCCGGCTGCCGTGCTGCAGGCCGCGGACACCGCGCAGGCAAGGGCCTTTCTGGGCTTTCTGGCGGGCCCGCGCGGCCGTGCCATCTTTATTTCGAGGGGGTTCACGCTGCCATGATGATCGCGATGCTGGTCGCAGCGCTGGTGCCGCCTGCCGATATCCCGTTCGATGCCGATGCTCGCGCCGGCCTTCCGGCAGTTTCGGCGTCGATCACCGCGCACGGCACGACGCAGCAGTGCAGCGGCGTGCGGCTTGCCGATCTGGCCGCCCGCGCCGGGCTACCGGCCGGAAAGGCGCTCAGCGGCCCGCCGCTGGCCTGGGCCATCGTTGCCGAAGCCGGCGACGGCTATCGCGTTGCCTTTACCCTCGCCGAGATCGATCCGCTGCTCGGCAACCGCCCGGTTGTCGTTGCCGATCGCTGCAACGGCGCCGCGCTGTCGCCCGATGCGGGACCCATCCGTCTGGTGGTGCCCGGCGAGGCCCGGGCGGCACGATCGCTGCGCGGCCTCGTGCGGCTGCGGCTGGCGGTGCTGCCGTGATCGCCGCCGTACCGTGACGCCGATCGAATGGCAGGCGATTGCCGTCAGCCTGCGCGTTGCCGGGCTGGCGACGCTCGTTGGCCTGCCGATTGCCTTCGGCCTTGCCTGGCTGCTGGCGCGGCGGGCGTTCCCCGGCCATGCGCTGCTCGATGCACTGGTCAACCTGCCGCTGGTGCTGCCGCCGGTGGTCACCGGCTATCTGCTGCTGATCGCCTTCGGCCGCGACGGCTGGGCCGGGCAGGCGCTCGGCTGGTTCGGCATCAGCGTGCTGTTCCGCTGGACCGGCGCTGCGATCGCTGCCGGGGTGATGGCGCTGCCGCTGATGGTAGCGCCGCTGCGCCAGGCGCTCGAGGCCGGCGACGAACGCCTCGAACAGGCCGCCGCCAGCCTCGGCGCCTCGCCGTGGCGGGTCTTCGCCACCGTGACGCTGCCGCTGGCCCGGCCCGGGGTCATTGCCGCAGCGGTGCTCGGCTTTGCCAAGGCACTCGGCGAGTTCGGCGCCACCGCCATCTTCGTTTCGGCGATCCCCGGCGAGACCGAAACGCTGCCACTCGCCATCAACGCGCTGCTGCAGGTGCCGGGGCAGGAACCGGCCGCCGCGCGCCTCGCCGGCCTCGCCATCGTCATCGCCTTTGCAGCGCTGCTGGCCGGGCAATATTGGCAGCGCCGGGCGCAGCGGCACCGGGCGTGAAGGTAGAAGCAGGAGGCCCCGTTTCTTGAGCTTCGACATCGCCATGACCATCCAGCGTGGCGACTTCGCGCGCGATATCGCCATCGCCAGCACCGCGGCGCGGGTCGCTCTCGTCGGGCCGTCGGGGGGCGGCAAGACCAGCACGCTGCTCGCCATTGCCGGGCTGGTGCGGCCGAACGCCGGGCGGATCGACATCGGCGGGCGGCGGTTGTTCGACAGCAAGGCCGGGATCGATCTGGCGCCGCGCGAGCGCCGGCTCGGCGTGGTTTTCCAGGAGGGCCGGCTGTTCCCGCACCTCGATGTCCGCGCCAACCTCGGCTATGCCGGTCGCGCCGATGCGGCGGCGGTCGATGCGATGGCCGCGGCGTTGGGCATTGCGCCGCTGCTGGCGCGTTGGCCGCGGCATCTTTCCGGCGGCGAGGCGCGGCGGGTGGCGCTCGGCCGGGCGCTGCTGGCTCGGCCGGCGGCGCTGTTGCTCGACGAACCGCTGGCGCATCTCGATCCGGTGCGGAGCGCGGCGCTGTTGGCGCTGATCGATCGTGTCGCCGGCGACCTGCCGCTGCTCTACATTACCCACGACCACGCCGAAGCCCGCACCCTGAACGCCGAGATCGTCGCGCTTTGACAAGAACCGGCCCCCAAAAATGGGGTGCAGGGCGTCACCTCCCGCCCGCCGGAGGCAAAATCCCTGCCCGCCGGAGGCAAATCCCTGCCCGCCGGAGGCAAATCCCCGCCCGCCGGAGGCAAAATCCCCGCCCGCCGGAGGCAAATTCACGCCCGCCGGAGGCAAATTCACGCCCGCCGGAGGCTGCTTCAGATCATTTGCGTCTTCAACCATTCCCGCACTGCCGGGCCGACATCGTCGCGTTGCAGTGCCAGCGCGATGTTGGCGGTGATGTGGCCGGCCTTGTCGCCGCAATCGAAGCGCGTGCCGGTGAAGGTCAGCGCGTGGAACGGCTGCACGCCGATCAGTTCGGCCATGGCGTCGGTCAGCTGGATTTCGTTGCCGGCGCCGCGCTTTCCGGCGGCAAGGATGGTCATCACTTCGGGCTGCAGGATGTAGCGGCCGATGGCGGCAAGGCGTGACGGCGCCTCGCCCTGTTTCGGTTTTTCGACCAATCCGAGCACTTCCGTGACGAGGCCGTCGACCGCGCCGGGCGTGACGATGCCATAGCGGTGGGTGTGTTCGGCCGGCACTTCCAGCACCGAGATGATGTTGCCGCCCAGCCGGCGATACGTCTCGTGCATTTCGGCAAGCGCTGGCGCCGCCGGGTTCCACAGCAGTTCATCGGCAAGCAGCACGGCGAAGGCTTCGTTCTGCACGACATGGCGTGCGCACCACACGGCATGGCCGAGGCCGGCGGGTTCCTGCTGGCGGATCGAGACGATGCGGCCGGGTTCGAGCTGGGTGGTTTCCAGCAGCGCCAGTTCGGCGGTCTTGCCCTTGGCCGTCAGGCTGGCGACGAGTTCGGCGGCAACATCGAAATATTCGTCCAGCGCGCCCTTGCCGCGGGCGGTGACGAACACCAGCCGCTCGATGCCCGCGGCAAGCGCTTCGTCGACGGCATATTGCAGCAGCGGGCGATCGACGACGGGTAGGAGTTCCTTGGGCACCGCCTTGGTGGCGGGCAGGAAACGCGTGCCCTGTCCCCCCACCGGGAAAACGGCTGTCGTCACGGGCTTGATGGTCATCGGATCCCCTGTTCTCGGGCCGGCGCCGCCCCCTCCGGCGCCGCCTGCCCGTCTGTCGGTGTTGCTATACGGTCGTGACGGCCCCCGGTTGCGCTTCGAGCCACGGCGCCACGGTATCCAGCGCCTGCATGGCGGCGGGTTCGTTGCGCGCCGAAACCACCGCCCAGGCATCGCCGCTGACCATCACTTCGGGCACCAGCGGCCGCGAATTATAGGTGCTGGCCATCGTCGCGCCATAGGCGCCGGCGGTCAGGAAAGCGATGCGATCGCCGGCGACCACGGCTTCGATCTCGCGATCCTCGGCAAAGGTATCGCCGGTTTCGCAGACCGGGCCGACGACGGTGGCGGTGATGCGATCCTCGCGCGGCCGCAGCGCCCGGATATCGTGCCAGGCGTTGTACAGCGACGGCCGCAACAGGTCGTTCATGCCGGCATCGGCGACGACGAAGGTCTTGGCAGAGCCTTGCTTGACAAGGATCACCGTCGAAACCAGCACGCCGGCGTTGCCGACGATCATGCGGCCGGGTTCGAACATCAGCCGGCAATCCCAGCCGCGCGTCGCGCGTGTCACCATCGCGGCATAATCGTCGGGGGACGGCGGCGCCGGCTGGTCGCGGCGATAGGGCACGCCGAGGCCGCCGCCGACATCGATGCGCGTGACGGCATGGCCGGCGGCGCGCAGTTCCTGCGCCAGCCCGCCGAGGCGGCCGATGCAATCCTCGATGGGGGCGAGATCGGTCAACTGGCTGCCGATATGCGCGGCGAGGCCGACGGGGCGCAGCCAGGCATGGCCGGCAGCCATCGCGAAGGCGGCACCGACGCGTTCAAACGGAATGCCGAACTTGCTGTCCTTGCCGCCGGTGGAAATCTTGGCATGGGTGCCGGGGTTGACCGCCGGGTTGACTCGGATGGCGAGCTCCACGGTCTTGCGCCGCGCTGCCGCGACGTCGGCGAGCATGGCGATTTCGGCTTCGGATTCGACGTTGAACTGCAGGATGCCGGCGTCGATGCCGGCGGCAAGCTCGTGCCGCTGCTTGCCGACGCCCGAAAACACGATGCGCTGCGCCGGCACGCCGGCGGCGAGCGCGCGGGCCAGCTCCCCGCCCGAAACGACGTCCGCGCCGGCGCCGAGGCGCGCCAGCGTCGCGATCACCGAAAGGTTGGGATTGGCCTTCACGGCGAAGGCGACCAGCGGATCGCCGTTGCCCAGCCCGGCAACGGCAGCGCGGAACACCTCGAAATGCCGGGTCATCGTCGCGGCGGAATAGCAATAGAAAGGCGTGCCGACCGCGGCGGCCAGCGTTTCGAGGCTGATGCCTTCGGCGTGCATGACGCCGTCGCGGATTTCGAAATGGTCCATATTGTCAGTGCCGCGGCGGCGGCAGGTCGAACTTGTCGTCCGGCCGTTCCTGGGAATTGCGGATGGGATCATCGACCCGGGTCGGGATCGACTGTGTCGGCTGCTGCAGCATTTCATCGGGCGTCGGCGCGCGCGCGGCATTGGCCGGTGCCACCGGCGGCGGGTTCGGCGGCACTGGCGCCAGCGCCCCCTGCTTGCCGCACCCGGCGAGCAGCAGGAACAGCAGCAAGATTCCCCCCTCCCGCTTGCGGGAGGGGAAGCGGGCAGGAAAGGCCTGAACTTCGCCGGCAGTCTCAGTCAGTCCCACCCCCAGCCCCTCCCGCAAGCGGGAGGGAAGCTCGTGCCGCCGCGATCGCCGCCCGCACCATGGCCGGCGCGGTGCCGCCAAGGCTCGTCCGGCTCGCCACCGACGCTTCGACCGAAAGCACGCTGCGCACCGCCGGCGTGATCCGCGCATCGATCGCCGCCAGCGCCTTATCGTCCAGCCCGTCGAGGTCGCAGCCGCGGGCTTCGGCCGCGCGGACGCAGCGGCCGGTGATCTCGTGCGCCTCGCGGAACGGCACGCCGCCGGCACGCACCAGCCAGTCGGCCAGATCGGTGGCGGTCGAAAAACCGCTCGCCGCCGCGGCGCGCATGCGCCCGGCGTCGAAAGCGATCGAAGCGACCATGCCGGTCATCGCGGCAAGGCACAGCCCCAGATCGTCATGGGCGGCGAACACGCACGCCTTGTCGTCCTGCATGTCCTTCGAATAGGCCAGCGGCAGGCCCTTCATCACCACCGACAACCGGGTGAAGGCGGCGAGGAAATGCCCGGCCTTGGCGCGCACCAGTTCGGCGGCATCGGGGTTGCGTTTTTGCGGCATGATGCTGCTGCCGGTGCTCCACGCATCGGGCAGGACAACGAAACCATAGGGCTGGCTCGCCCAGATGATGATTTCTTCGGCCAGCCGCGACAGGTGCAGCCCGGTCAACTGCGCCGCGGCGAGGAATTCCAGCGCGAAATCGCGATCGGAAACCGAATCGAGGCTGTTGCGCGTCGGCCCGGCAAAGCCCAGCGCCCGTGCCGTCATCGCCCGTTCGATCGGGAAGCTGGTGCCGGCCAGTGCCGCGGCGCCGAGCGGGCATTCGTCCATCCGCCGCGCCGCATCGGCGAAGCGGCTCGAATCGCGGCCGAACATCTCGACATAGGCCATCAGGTGATGGCCGAGCGTCACCGGCTGCGCCACCTGCAGATGGGTGAAGCCCGGCATGATCGTTTCGGCATGTTCGTCGGCGCGGGCCAGCAGCGCCGTGACCAGCCCGGCGAGCGCTTCGCGCGCCTCGGCACAGGCGGCCTTCACCCACAGCCGGAAATCCGTCGCCACCTGGTCGTTGCGGCTGCGCGCGGTGTGCAGGCGGCCGGCAGCGGCGCCGGTGATTTCCTTCAGCCGGGTTTCGACATGCAGGTGGATATCCTCCAGCGCCGGGTCCTCCACCAGACCGCCGGCGGCATATTCGGCGGCGATCTGCGCCAGCCCGGCATCGATGGCGGCGGCATCTTCGGCCGAAACGATGCCGCAGGCGCCGAGCATCGCGACATGCGCCCGGCTGCCGGCGATGTCCTGCCGCCACAACCGCTTGTCGACGCCGATGGAGGCGTTGATCTCGCGCATGATCGACGATGGCCCGGCACCGAAACGGCCGCCCCACAAGCTGTTCGCCGCGCCGTCACCGGCGCTCCTGTCGTCTGCCGCATCCATGTCCCGGCGGCGATAGGGGAATCCTGCCGGCGCGACAAGCAAGCGGGTTGGGCAAGGTGGTTGGGCAAGGCGGTTGGGCAAGGCGGTTGGGAAGCGGGTTGGGCAAGGCGGTTGGCAAGGCGGCTGGGAAGGCGGTTGGGCAAGGCGGTTGGGCAGCGTACGTTCCGCAAGATGCCGCGGCGCCAGCGGCTTGTCGCGGTCGGCGCGGCTGGCTATCCGCAACGGGCCGCCGGCGCCGCTGCCCGGTGCCGGCCCCGAAGGACTTCCCATGCGCGTCGATATCGCGAAATCCTGGCTCGCCGCTGCTGCGGTGCTGGCGCTTGCCGGCTGCGACGGTGCCGGCAAGATGGCGGCGCCGCCGGAAGCTGAAACAGCGGCAAAGTCGGCAGCGCTCGGTGCGCTGGATCGCAGCCTTGCGGGCACGCCGGCGCCGACGGTCGCGTTCGAACGCCGCGGCGGTGCCAAGGCCAGCCTGGCCGATTTCCGCGGCAAGCGCGTGCTGGTCAATCTGTGGGCAACATGGTGTGCGCCGTGCATCGCCGAAATGCCGGCGCTCGATGCCGTCGCGACTCGCTCGGCCGGGCTGACGGTGCTGCCGATCAGCCAGGACATGGAAGGCTGGCAGGCGGTGGAAAAATTCTTCACGCCAGGCAAGTTCAAGACGTTGCAGCCGGTGCTCGACCAGCCGGGCAGCTTTGCCGAAGCGATCAAGGCACGCGGCCTGCCGATGTCGATCCTGTATGACGAGAACGGCCGCGAAGTCTGGCGGGTGGCGGGGACGGTGCCGGAGGCGGTGCTGAAAAGCCTGTGACGCCGCCGGCGGGGCAGGGCGTGGCGGCGCCCAGCCGGCGCCTGGGTGTCGTGCTGGTCAACTGGAACCGCGCCGATTTCACCACCGAATGCCTCGAAAGCCTGTTGCGATCCACCGCTGCCGTGCAGGTGGCGGTGGTCGACAATGCCTCCGCCGATGGTTCGGCAGACCGCATCGCCGCCTGGGCTGCCGGCACCGCGCCATGGACGCCGCCGGATAACCCGCTGGGCCGGCTGTCGCAGCCGCCGCTGGCCAAGCCGGTGGCGCTGGAGCGGATGACCGGCGCCGCCGCCCGCGCCAGCGCGCCCCGCCCGGGCGTCGTCAGCCTGATCGACAGCGGCGGCAATCCGGGCTTTGCCGGCGGCAATAACATCGGCCTTGCGCATCTGTTCGCCGATCCCGGCATCGATGCGGTCTGGCTGCTCAACAACGATACCGTCACGGCGCCTGATGCCGCCGCTGCCCTGCTGGCGCGCTTTGCTGCCGACGCGCGGCTGGGAATGTGCGGCACAATGGTGCGTTTCTATCACCGGCCCGATACGGTCCAGGTGCTCGGCGGCTATCGTTTCGACGCGCTGACCGGCAATGGCAGCCCCGTTGCGGGCGGCAGCATCGTCCCCGAAGGCGCCGCGCCGCCGATGGACGAAGCGGCGGTGGTCGCGGCCACCGATTTCATCATCGGGGCGTCGCTGGCGATCTCGCGGGGCTTCTACGAACGGGTCGGCCCGATGTCGGAACGCTATTTTCTTTATTTCGAGGAAATCGACTGGGCGACTCGCAACCGGCGGCTGGGCGCGGACGCCTTCGCCACCGGCTATGCCAGCGATGCCACCATCTGGCACAAGGAAGGCGGCTCGATCGGATCGGGCGGCGGCAAGGGCGCGCGCAGCGCCATGTCGGATTTCTACCTGCAACGTGCCAGACTTCGTTATTTCGGCGCCTTCGCACCGTGGCTGCTGCCCTTCCACTATGGGCTGGGGCTGGCGCTGATCGGCCGCCGGCTGCTGCGCCGCCAGCCCGACAAGGCCCGCGCAATCTGGGCGGCGCTGCGCGGCAGGGAACTGCCCTGAGTTTCCTCGGCGCTATCCGACGCCGATCGCCGTCAGCCGAGTCATCGCTGCGAGCAGATCGGTGCCATCCCAGACCGCATCGAAATCAAGCGCCGCGCCGAAACCCATGATCCGGTCGATGCCGTGCGGACGTGTCGCGCCGAGGAAATCGCGCCATTCGGCGGCGCTTACCCCCTCGCTGACGATCGTCTGCCAGTGGCGGCGTACCGCCGGTGCCAGCGCCGGCAGCGTTTCGATACGGTGTTCGAGAAAAAAGCCGTGCGCCGCCGGCGCCGGATGGCCCAGCCCGGCCAGATCGGGCCGGCGGACGACCCGGATGCGGTTCGATGGCGTCGGCACGATGGTGGCGCCGCCGGCGATGGCGAGGCCCTGTTCGGCAACCAGCTTGGCGACCGCATGGGCGCCGTCGAGTTCGATGCCGACCGCCGCTGCCGCGGCATCGACCGCGGCCCAGAAATCCGGGCTGGCGGCATCGACCGTCGCGTCGTCGCCGCGCCAGACCAGCGCGCGCGGGCTGGAACAGGCGGCCTGGCCGAACCAAAGGCTGTCGTTGACAAAGGCTCGCGCCAGCCGAGCCCGGTTGGCCGCATCGGTGGCCAGCCAATGGCCGGCATCGAGCACGGCCAGGCTGTATTTGTTGGGGAAAACCAGTTCGGTGGCAGCAGCGGCGAGCGGCGCCGCGCGGATCAGCCCGACGGTTGCATCGCCGCCCCAGACGATGCGCAGATCGGCCAGTGCCGATAGCCCCCGCGTGACTGCTGCGTCATGATCGTAGCGCACCACCAGCAGCCCGTCGCGCACCGCCGGCGTCGCCTGCGCCAGCGCCGTCGCCAGCACCTGCAGCAGCGATCCCGTCTGGTCGCCACCGCGCGCCGAAATGCGGACGATGTTGTTGTTGCCGGCGATCATCGACAGCAGCAGCGAATAGACGAAGATCGTATCGACATTGGCCGGTGCGACATGGAAGGCGAGCCCGCGCGGCAGCCGCATGGCACCGGGATGCGCTGCCGCCAGCCGGTCCTGCAACCGCCGGATGTTGGCCGGCCGCGCCCAGAAACCCAGCGCCACCAGTTCGGGAAAGTCGCGCAGCCGGCGCAGCGCCGCACCGAAATCGGCGATGAAAGCGATCCGATCCGCATCGAAGGGCAGTGCCCGCGCTGCCGCGCACACTCGCGCAAGGTCGTTGCCGGCGGGCAGCACCGGCTGCACGCGCGCCAGCGGATCGGCGCGCGGATCGGCGCGCGGATCGGGGCGCGGATCGGCGATCGGCTCAGCCATTGGCCGGCGCGGTGAAAGTATCCGAACAGCCGCGAATTTCGGCCTTTGCCAGCCGGCCGTGGATGCGGAAGGTGCGGCCCATGCGGCCGCAGGGGCAATCATCCTCGCCGATCAGTTCGCCGACATCTTCGGTCAACAGGCTGTGGCCCGGGTAGGATCGTGGCAGCACCGACATGACATGGGCGATCCCCGGCTGGCCGGCGGGGACTTCGCGCCAGTCGGCGGGATCGCGAAAGGCGATATCGGCGAACAGCGGCGCATGCAGCCGCCCGGCCTCGCATTCCATGAACACCGATCCGGTCTGTTCCACCATGCCGTAGAAATTATGCACCCGGGCAATGCCGGCGCGGTCACGCGCGACGGCCTTGAAGCGATCGTTCGATACCTTTTCGGCCTCCAGTTTTTTCCAGCCGCCCGAATGGATCAGGATGGCATCGCTGAACGGCAGCGTGCGGCCGGCGGTTTCCAGCGCCTGCAGCAGATGCTTCCACACCATGAAGGTAAAGCCGAAGGCCAGGATCGGCTGGCCGGCGTATTTTTCGGCAAAGGCTTCGATCGATCGCCAGTCGATCGCCATGGCTTCGTCGGTCAGGGCGTAATGATGATCGCGGCCGAAGGTCATCAGCCCCAGGATACCGGCCCCGCGCGCCGAAAAGCTGCGCCGGTCCTTCACCGTCGCCGGATTGTCGATGATCAGCATCGGCAGCCGCTGCGGCCCGATGAAGCTGGTGACGATCCGCGCCAGCGCCCGCGTCTGCAACCGCGCCGTATCGGCATCCAGCACGATGCGGCTCGGCGCCTGGCCGGTGGTGCCACTGCTCGTCATCGTCTTGAAGATCTGCGCCGGGGCGACACTGGCAAGATCGTGCAGCTTGAACTGGCTGACCGGGATCAGCGGCGCGCCTGCATCGCCGGGCGGGGACGTGCCATAGCCGGCAAGGATCGAAGCATAGGCGCGGCAATGGTCGCGGTGATGCTGCGTCAGCACCGCCAGTTCGGCCCCCAGCAGCGCCTGTTTTTCCGCCCGGGCCAGCGCGAACGGGTCGGCTGCGAAAAAATCCTCGATCCGGCTGGCCGGCACGGTGCCGCTGGTGACGATGGCCGTGCTGCTGTCGGTCATGCCGCTGCCTCCCAGGCGGCAGCCAGTGCCGCCTTGCTGATCTTGCCGGCAGGGCTGCGTTCGACGGCGACGCGCAGCTTGCGGATATCGATGCCGCGCGGCGGCAGGCTGAACAATTCGGTAAGCCGGGCGCGGACTTCCGCCACATCCGACGCCGGCGTTTCGAGCAGCAGCTGCAACCGGTCATCCTCGCCGAAGGCCAGCGCCGGGTGGCCGATCGCTGCCAGCCGCGCTTCGATCTCGTCCAAATTAATGCGCAGCCCGAAGATCTTCAGCAGCCGCGATCGCCGACCGACGATGCGATACAGCCCGTCCTCGCCCAGCACGGCGACGTCGCCGGTGGCAAGCTCGCCACGCTGTGTGTCGCCGGCGGCAAGATCATCGGCCCCGAACGCATAGCCGAGCATGACGCCCGGCGATCGCACCAGCATTTCCCCCGCTGCACCCGGCGGAACATCGGTGCCGTCTTCCGCGACCAGCCGGATGTCGACGCCGGGGATCGGCCGGCCGATGGCATCGGTGGCGGCGGCTGCAAGCTGCGGCGGCAGGGTGGCGATCCGCGGCCCCGCCTCGGTCTGGCCATACATGATCACGAAGCGCCGCCCGGTGCGGCTTGCAAAATCTGCGAACCAGGCAGCGATCCGCGGATCGAGCTTGCCGCCGGCCTGCGTCAGCGTGCGCAGCGCCGGCAGGTCGAGCCGTGCCTCGCCGAAGCGCCGCAATGTCGCATAATGGAAGGGCACCCCCGAAATCGATGTCGCACCATGATCGGCAAGCGTTGCCCACCATGCCGGCTCCATGATCCCGGCGGTCGTCGGCACCAGCGCGGCGCCGGCGTGCAGATGCGAGGTGATCACCGAAAGACCGTAGGAATAGCTGATCGGCAGGTGCAGCAGCGGGCGTTCGTCGCCGTGAAGATCGAGGCTGGCGGCGATGGCGGCGGCGTTTGCCGCCAGTCCGGCGGTGCCCAGCCGGACGAGTTTCGGCGATCCGGTGCTGCCCGACGTCGTCAGCAGCAGCGCCAGCGCTGGATGAAGCTCGGCCGGCGCCGCGCCGGTCACGCTTACCCCTGCGGCATCGACAATCGCATCCACCCGGTAGGTTTCGGCAAGCTGCGCCGTCAGCGCCGGCGCCAGATCGGCCTCCACCAGCAGCGGCACATGGCCATCGGCCAGCAACGCCAGCAGCGCCGCGACCGATTCGATGTCGGTCCGGCAGCGCAGCATCACCAGGCTGCGCGGCCGCGGCAGCCCGGCGGTCAGCCGCCGGCCGAGTGCGACTGCCTGCCCCCAGGTCAGTTGCCGGTCGCCGGCGATCAGCCCGGGCCGATCGGCGAATTGCGCCAGCGCATCGGTCAGCATCACATCACCAGCCCGCCATCGACGCCGATGACCTGTCCGGTGATGTAGCGAGCGCCATCGGACGCGAGGAATGCGATCAGCGGCGCCACGTCTTCGGCCGCGCCGATGCGGCCCATTGCGACCGCCGCCAGCGTGGCGGCGCGCTTTTCGGGCGGCAGCCCGGCGATCAGGTCGGTCTCGATGATCCCCGGCGCCACGGCATTGACTCGGATCTGCCGGCCGGCGAGCTCCTTGGCCAGCGCCAGCGTCGCGCCGATGACTCCAGCCTTGGACGCGGCATAGGCCGATTGCCCGGCGACACCGACCCGGCCGATGATCGACGTCACGTTGATGATGCTGCCGCCGCCGCTGCGTGCCATCAGCCGCGTGGCATATTGGCAGCACAGCAGCACGCCGGTCAGGTTGGTGGCCAGCGTTGCGTCGATCAGTTCGGCCGACGCCATCTCGATCGGCGCGCCGCGCATCACCCCGGCGTTGTTGACCAGCACGTCGAGGCGCTTCGATGTCTTGTGGATTTCGGCAAAGGCGCCGCGCACCGCCGCCGGATCGGCAACGTCGAAAACCAGTGGCCGCGCACCCGGGATATCGGCAGCCGCGGCGGCGAGCGTTTCGGCCGACCGCCCCGACATCCACACGACATGGCCGGATGCCGCCAGTGCGCGGGCCGTGGCCAGGCCGATGCCGCGCGCCGCGCCGGTTACCAGCGCGACCGGTGCCGCGACCGGTGCCGACACGTCAGAGGGCAACGCCATGTTTCGTCAAGATGTCGCGAGCGATCGCCGGTGTCGACATGGCGATGATGTCATCGGTGTCGAGCATGATGTCATAGACACCCTCCAGCTCGGCGATCAGCGCCATGTGCGCCACCGAATCCCATTCGGGGATGGAATTGTAGGTAAGGTCGTCGGTCACCCGACCGATGTCGATCATCAGCGCTTCGGCGAAGATTTCGTTCAGGGTTTTCATGCCGCATCCTGTTCCGCTGCCGTCGGCTTGGCCGCCGCCGGCGCTGCCTTGGTTACTCGTTCGAGGATTACGCCCCATTTGCCGGTGACCAGCCCGGTTTCCATGACGCGCGCCGGGTTGCCGAACACCAGCGAGCCATCGGGAACGTCGCGCATCACGACACTGCCGGCCGCAACGATGCAGCTGTCGCCGATGCGCACCCCCGGCATGATCAGCGAATGCGCGCCGATCTGGCAGCGTTCGCCGATGAAGGTATCGACATGCAGCCGGCGGACGAAATCATGGGTCAGGATGGCAGCACCGAAGCTGACCGCCGAATCCTTGCCGATATGGATGCCGCGCGGGTGGGCCTGGTCGAGCTTGGCCGAAAACGAGATCGACACGCCTTCGCCGATCGACATTCCCCAGACCTTGACGAAATACCAGCGGCGCCAGCCCATGGCGCGGTTGCGCAGCCAGCGCCGCGCCACCGTCAAGGCCGAGAATGTCGCCATGCGGGCCCTTTCGACTGACCATCTTCGCTCCGTCCCCCTACCGACGGGCCGGCGCGACGACAAGCGTTCGTGTTCAGCGGATTGCGTTGCCGGGAAGCGTTGCCGGGAAGCGTTGCCGGGAAGCGTTGCCGGCCGCGGCGCTGGCTGTGGCTCGCCGGGGCCGCGGCAAAGCCGCGTCCTGACGTCAGACCGGTTCGCCGGACCGAAGGTCCGACGCCCGGCTGGCCGCCGCGCGCGCGAGACCGCGCGCTTCGCAAATTCGCTGCGCGGATTTCCTCCAGCGCCCGGCCGCGCTGCTAGTGGTTCATCGCGTCGAAGAAGTCCTTGTTGGTCACGCTGTCCTTCATCTTGTCGAGCAGGAATTCCACCGCATCGACGGTGCCCATCTGCATCAGGATGCGGCGCAGCACCCACATCTTGGCCAGGGTCGTCTTGTCGACGAGCAGTTCTTCCTTGCGGGTGCCCGACTTGCCGATGTCGATCGCCGGGAACACGCGCTTGTCGGCGATCTTGCGGTCCAGCACGATTTCGCTGTTGCCGGTGCCCTTGAACTCTTCGAAGATCACTTCGTCCATGCGGCTGCCGGTATCGATCAGCGCCGTCGAGATGATGGTCAACGATCCGCCTTCCTCGATGTTGCGCGCCGCACCGAAGAAACGCTTCGGCCGCTGCAGCGCATTGGCATCGACACCGCCGGTCAGCACCTTGCCCGACGATGGCACCACCGTGTTGTAGGCGCGGCCCAGGCGGGTGATGTTGTCCAGCAGGATGATGACATCGCGCTTGTGCTCGACAAGGCGCTTGGCCTTTTCGATGACCATTTCTGCAACCTGCACGTGCCGCGTCGCCGGTTCGTCGAAGGTCGAGGAGATCACCTCGCCCTTCACCGTGCGCTGCATGTCGGTGACTTCCTCGGGCCGCTCGTCGATCAGCAGCACCATCAGATAGCATTCGGGATGATTGAGGCTGATCGCCTTGGCGATATTCTGCATCATCATCGTCTTGCCGACGCGTGGCGGCGCGACGATCAGGCAGCGCTGGCCCTTGCCGAGCGGCGCCACGACATCGATGACCCGGCCGGTCTTGTCCTTCACCGTCGGGTCGGAAACGTCGAGGTTGAGCTTTTCATCCGGATAGAGCGGCGTCAGATTGTCGAAATTGACCCGGTGCTTGACGGCTTCCGGCTCGTCGAAATTGATTCGCACCACCTTGATCAGCGCGAAATAGCGTTCGCCGTCCTTCGGCGCCTTGATTTCGCCTTCCACCGTGTCGCCGGTGCGCAGGCCATAGCGGCGCACCTGTTGCGGCGCGATGTAGATATCGTCCGGCCCGGCGAGATAGTTCGATTCGGCCGAGCGCAGGAAGCCGAAGCCATCGGGCATCACCTCGATGGTGCCGGCGCCGGTGATTTCGGTGCCGGCTTCGGCGCTGGTCTTGAGGATGGCGAAGATGATGTCCTGCTTGCGCAGGGTGGAGGCGTTCTCGACGCCGAGTTCCTCCGCCATGGCAACCAGGTCGGCAGGGGTTTTGCGCTTCAGATCAGCGAGATGCATGGGTTAAAGGTCCACGAGATGGGGAGGAACGGGCGCCCGGGGCCGTTTGTGCGGCAAAATTATCGAAGGGCGGCACTGCGCACACCAGGACGGGTGCGACATCGTTGAAATAAGCAGCCGATGCCCCCCGGTCAAGCCGGCGCCGCTTGACAATGCGATGTGATTTTCACATCTCTACGTCACATTGCAATGTGAGGTGTGCCGATGTCCGATGTGATCCAACGCCTGCGTGACCTTGTTGCCGAAGGCGTCGAAACCCGGTCCGGCATCGCTCGCGCCGCCGGCCTGCACGCCAATTCGCTGCGCAACCTCGAAGATGCCGATTGGAACCCGACCAGCGAGACCGTCCGCAAGCTCGAAGCCTTCCTGCGCGATCGCGCCAGCGGCGATGGCCTGTCGCCGATCGAAGCGATCTTCGAAGAAGCCAAGAACGGCCGCATGTTCATCCTCGTCGACGACGAGGACCGCGAGAACGAAGGCGATCTGGTCATCCCTGCCCAGATGGCGACTCCCGATGCCGTCAATTTCATGGCGCGCTTCGGCCGCGGGCTGATCTGCCTGTCGCTGGCGTCGGATCGCGTTCGCCAGCTCGGCCTGCCGCTGATGGCGCAGCACAACGGTACCCGTCATTCGACGGCCTTCACCGTCTCGATCGAAGCCAAGGAAGGCGTCACCACCGGCATCAGCGCCGCCGATCGGGCCCGCACCATCGCGGTTGCCATCGATGCCTCCAAGGGCGCCGAACATATCGTCCACCCCGGCCATGTCTTCCCGTTGGTGGCGCGCGACGGCGGCGTGCTCGTGCGCGCCGGCCATACCGAAGCTGCCGTCGATGTGGCGCGGCTGGCCGGATTGAACCCGTCCGGCGTCATCTGCGAGATCATGAACGACGATGGCACCATGGCGCGGCTTCCCGACCTGCTGGTCTTCGCGCGTACCCACGGCCTCAAGATCGGCACCATCCGCGACCTGATCGCCTATCGCCACCGCCACGACCGGCTGGTCAAATGCGTCGCCGAATGTGAGCTGGAAAGCCACCACGGCGGACATTGGACCGCGAAAACCTATGCCAATACCGCCGATTATGGTGAGCATATGGTGCTGCAGAAAGGCCGCATCGAGCCGGGCAAGCCCACGCTCGTCCGCATGCACACCCTGTCGATGTTCAGCGATCTTTTCCACGAAGCCAACGACCGCGCCGGCCAGTTGCAGCGCGCCATGGACGAAATCGGCGGCGTCGGCGCCGGCGTCATCGTCATTATCCGCGACGCCTCGCCGACCGCGATTTCCGACCAGATGCGCGCTCGTGGCCAGGGCGAGGGCAATGTGTTGCGCGACTATGGCGTCGGTGCCCAGATCCTCGCCGATCTCGGCGTTTCGGAAATGATCCTGCTGACCAACAAGCACCGCAACATCGTCGGCCTGACCGGCTATGGCCTTGCCGTCGTCGGCGAACGCGCCATCCCGCCGCTGGCCTAGCTCTCCTGCCGCTTGCGGGAGGGGCTGGGGGTGGGCATGGCCTGCCCTTCGCCCGGAAACCCACCCCGCCCCCTCCCGCCAGACGGGCGGGCAGAAGGAACGCCCGATGTCCAAAAAATCCCCCCGGCTGTTGATTGTCGAAGCTCGCTTCTATGCCGATATCGCCGATGCCCAGCTCGCGGGCGCAGCTGCCGCACTCGCCGCCGCCGGTGCAACCCACGAAGTGCTGACCGTCCCCGGCGCGCTCGAAATCCCCGCCGCCATCGCCTTCGCCGACGCTTCGGCCGACTATGACGGCTATGTCGCGCTCGGCTGCGTCATCCGCGGCGAAACCTTCCACTTCGACATCGTCGCCATGGAAAGTGCCCGCGCGCTGATGGCACTGACCCTTGATGGCCTTGCCATCGGCAACGGCATCCTGACCGTCGAAAACGAAGCCCAGGCCTGGGCCCGCGCCCGCGCGGAAGAAAAAGACAAGGGCGGCGAAGCCGCCCGCGCCGCGCTGCGCATGATCGAAGTCCGCACCCGCTTCGCTTGAACGACTGGTCCGGGATTTCTGGCAGCGGACGCAGACACGGGGGCAAAAGCCACCGCCGGAGGCAAAAGAGTTACCGCCGGCTGCCGAATCAGACCAGATCGTCGGGAACGAACCACGCCGGACGCCCGAAGCGGCGGACGCGGGCGAAGCGGTACGGCAGCACGAACCCGCGCCGGGCATCGGGCGCGGTGACGGCGTTTTCGGCGGCCTGATCGCGCCACTGCGCTGCGGCATCGCTCAGGTCGTCGCCCAGATCGCGGTCGAGCAGTTGCTGCCACAGCCGGCGGCGGAAGGCGGTGACGCCGGCGGGATCGTGCCAGAGCAGGCCGAATTCGCTGTCCCAGCCGAAGCTGCGGCCGTTGATGTTGGCCGACGACACCAGCGCCATCCGGTCGTCGGCGATCAGCAGTTTGGAATGGATGTAGATGATGCCGCTGCCAAAGGCGGTGGCGCCGTCGTCGCCATGTTCGCGTTCCTCTGGCGTCGGCGTCGCGCGGCGGCCGAGCGAGCATAGCGCCAGCCGGCCGCCGAGCACGCGGCGCAGCCGGCCGAGTGCGCGCGCCTGCAACCATTCGCCGTGGCGGTGCGCCGGGTTGTCGCCGGCGCCATCGAAGGCGACATCATCGGGGGCCTGTGGCAGCACGATCATGACTTGCAGCCCAGGCCGGCGCCGGGCGGCGGCCACCACCCAGGCGGCAGCGCGGCCGTGCCGGAAGAATTGCGCTTCGATGTAGAGGAAGCGTTCGGCCGACAGGATCAGCCGGCGGTGTGCTGCCATCAGCTCGCGGATGTCGGGCTTCGGCCCCATCGCGAAGGGGTGGCGCCGCCGCCGCGACAGGGTGCGCAGCATCTGCACGCGCGCTTCGCCGCCGGGGATCGCCGCGGGCAACGGCGCCGGAACCGGCATGGCATCGAGCGGTTCGAGCACCAGCTCGCGATCGCTGCCGTTCATCCACTGGCTGGCGGTTTCGCGGAACAGCGGCAGTGCGGCATTCCACAGCCCGCGGAAATGTTCGGCGGCATCGCCGGCGGCGGGGCCTTCGACCTGCGCGCTGATGTCGTGCCAGCTTTTCGGCGCGGCGTGGCGATAGGCGCGGGTTTCCCAGCGGCGTTCGTTGACATCGATGCCGCCGATGATGGCCAGCGCACTGTCGATGACGGCGAATTTGTGGTGGTGGGTCGCCGGCCACAGCCGCGGTGCCGGGCCGCGGCGGTAGATCGCCCGGCCGCCGGAAAGGCGGTGATAGGGCCACCAGCCGGGCCGGGCCGCCAGCAGCTTTTCAGGGTCGGCCAGCGCCGCGAGGCGCCGGCGGACCATGAAGCCGACCGGCAGGCGAAAAAGCTGCCGCATCGCCCATCCCATCTCGCCGGGGTGCTGGGCGACGATCATTTCCAGCCGCTCGCGGGCTTCCGGCGGCAGCCCGGTGGCGACTTCGCGCAGCCGGTGGAAGGTCGTCCATGATCCGCTGTGCAGGTCCTCGACGACGATCGGTTCGAAATCGGTCAGCAGCAGCCGCACCGTCACGCCGCGCAGCACCGCATCGCGGATCAGCCCGGCCCAATCCTGCGCGCCGGTCGCCAGCGCTTCGGGGCTGCGCAGGCGGGTGTCGGGATCGAAGATGCGAAACGCCAGCAGCACCTGGTGGCGTGCCGCGGCGACGGCGCGTTCCAGCGCCGGGAACATGTCGGCAGCCAGCACCAGCGGCGTCACCCGGTTGTCGCTGCGCACCGGAAAGCCGGCGAGGCCGTTCGGCAGGAAGGTTTCGCGCCGCGTCGCGGGCTCGGTCACAGGATCGTCTGCCACAGTCGTTTCGCCTCGTTACGGGGGCCAAACGCACGGCTCGGCGTGAGGGTCCGACCCTCAGGGTATGTTGCAGTCATCCGGTGCCGGCCCGCTCCGCCGTTCAACGACCCGGGTCGGTGTAACATATGGGCGGTCGGGGGGGGGAGAGGGCCGGCACCGACCCCACGTAAAAACAGATGACCCAAGCTGCGTGTGTAGGCGGTCTTGACCTGGGTGAAGAAGTGTCGGGCATGACTGCCCTGTTCGCGCGGGCCGAGGTTCGATGCCTTGCGACCGCCGAACGGCACATGATAATCGACCCCGGCGGTGGCGAGGTTGACCATCACCATCCCGGCTTCGGCATTTGCCTTGAAATGTTCGGCATGGGCCAGCGATCGGGTGCAGATGCCCGCCGAAAGCCCGAATTCGCTGTCGTTGGCGGCGGCCAGCGCTGCCCCGTAATCGGCGACGCGCTGGATGCCGGCGACGGGACCGAAGATTTCCTCGCGAGCGATGCGCATGCCGGGCTCGACATGGTCGAACAGCGTCGGCTGGTGGAAAAAGCCGGGAGTCGGCCCCGCTACCGCTTCGCCGCCGGCGATGACGCGGGCGCCTTCGCCGCGGCCGATCTCGATATACTGCCGGGTGCGATCGAACTGCGCCTGGTCGGCGAGCGGGCCGATCTGCGTATTCGCAGCGCGTGCATCGCCAACCCGCAGCGCTGCGGTTGCCGCCGCCAGCATGGCCGCAAAGCGATCGGCGATGCCGGCGGTGACGATGATCCGCGACGACGCCGTGCAGCGCTGCCCCGTCGAAAAGAACGCCCCCTGCACGGCGCAATCGAGCGCCACGTCAAGATCGGCGTCATCGAGCACCACCAGCGGGTTCTTGCCGCCCATTTCGAGCTGGCAGCGAGCACCGCGCCCGGCCGTGGCGATCGCCGCGCGGTGCCCGGTATCGGTACCACCGGTGAAGCTGATGCCGGCAAGGCCCGGATGATCGAGCATGGCCTGGCCGGCGATGCTGCCGCGCCCCATCACCAGGTTGCAAACCCCCGGCGGCGTGTGCGCGGCGATGATCCGCGCCAGTTCCCAGGCGCTGCCCGGCACGAGTTCGGCCGGCTTGAACACCACCGCATTGCCCCA
>JBBQWE010000006.1:0-40496 GCA_038210855.1 Sphingomonadales bacterium
GCAGCTGGCGTTCCCGGTGCTTAACCTCGGGCTCGAATATACCAGCTTCGGGCGGTTGCGGCCGCTGCACACTTCGGCGGTGATCTTCGCCTTCGGCGGCAACGCGCTGATCGCGACGAGCTTTTATGTCGTGCAGCGCACCTGCCGGGCACGCCTGTCCATGCCCGCGCTGGCCCGTTTTGTTTTCTGGGGTTACCAGCTGTTCATCGTGCTGGCCGCCACCGGCTATGTGATGGGCGTCACCGCGGCGCGCGAATATGCCGAGCCGGAATGGTATGTCGATATCTGGCTGACCATCGTCTGGGTCAGCTATGGCGCCGTCTTCGTCGGCACGATCCTGAAGCGCAGCGAGCCGCACATCTATGTGGCGAACTGGTTCTACCTGTCGTTCATCATCACCGTCGCCATGCTGCACCTGGTCAACAACATGGCGGTGCCGGTCAGCTTCGTCGGATCGAAATCCTATTCGGCCTTCGCCGGCGTCCAGGATGCGCTGACGCAATGGTGGTACGGCCACAACGCGGTCGGGTTCTTCCTCACCGCCGGCTTTCTTGCCATGATGTATTACTTCGTGCCGAAACAGGCCGAACGCCCGGTCTATTCCTATCGGCTGTCGATCATCCACTTCTGGTCGCTGATCTTCCTCTACATCTGGGCGGGGCCACACCATCTTCACTACACGGCGCTGCCCGACTGGGCGCAGACGCTGGGCATGGTGTTTTCGATCATGCTGTGGATGCCGTCGTGGGGCGGCATGATCAACGGCCTGATGACGCTGAACGGCGCCTGGGACAAGATCCGCACCGATCCGATCATCCGCATGATGGTGATGGCGCTCGCCTTCTACGGCATGAGCACCTTCGAAGGCCCGATGATGTCGATCAAGTCGGTCAATTCCTTGAGCCATTATACCGACTGGACGATCGGCCATGTGCATTCGGGCGCGCTCGGCTGGAACGGCATGATCACCTTTGCCTGCATGTACTATATGGCGCCGCGCCTGTGGGGACGCGAGCGACTGTACAGCCTGCGCCTGATCAACTGGCATTTCTGGACGGCGACGCTGGGCATCGTGCTCTACACCGCCTCGATGTGGGTTGCCGGCATCATGCAGGGCCTGTTGTGGCGCGAATACGGCCTCGACGGCTATCTGGTGAACAGCTTTTCCGAAGTCACTGCCGCGATGCACCCGATGTACGTGATCCGGGCGACGGGCGGCCTGCTCTACCTGTCGGGCGCGCTGATCTTCGCCTTCAACATCGCGATGACCATCGCCGGCCGCATCCGCAGCGAAAAGCCGATGACCGAAACGCCCCACAATGCCGCCGCGGACCGCCCGCTGGTGGCCCAGCCCGCCGAATAGGAACCGCGCCATGGCCACCATCCCCGAAAACGCCGCGCCTGTTGCATCGGCCAGGAAAAAGCCCGGCTTCAGCCACCGCAGCATCGAACGCAACGTCACCCTGCTTGGGCTGCTGGCGCTGGTTGCCGTTGCCATCGGCGGCATCGTCGAGATCGCACCGCTGTTCTGGATCGACGGCACCATCGAGAAGGTGGAGGGCGTTCGCCCCTACACCCCGCTCGAACTCGCCGGGCGCAACATCTACATCCGCGAAGGCTGCTACAATTGCCACAGCCAGATGATCCGGCCATTCCGCGACGAGGTCGAACGCTATGGCCACTACAGCCTCGCGGCCGAGAGCATCTACGACCACCCGTTCCAATGGGGATCGAAGCGCACCGGCCCCGATCTGGCGCGCGTCGGCAACCGCTATTCCGATGATTGGCACGTCCAGCATCTGAAAAGCCCGCGCAGCGTCGTGCCGGAATCGATCATGCCGTCCTACGCCTTCCTGTCGGAACGGCCGCTGGCACCGGGCGACCTGCGCGACCATCTGCGCGCGCTGTCGCGGGTCGGCGTGCCTTATGATGAAAAGGCGATCGCGGCGGCCAATGCCGACATGCTCGCCCAGGTCGATCCCGATGGCGATCCGGCAGCGCTGCAGCTGCGCTATCCCAAGGCGCAGGTCCGCAATTTCGATGGCCAGCCCGGCGCGCCGACCGAAGCCGATGCGCTGATCGCCTCTCTGCCGATGCTCGGCACGCTGGTCGATTTCAACGCCGCGGCCCCGCAGGAGAAGGCCCGATGACCGGCGGCGGTACCTATGACGCGCTGCGCCACTTCGCCGACAGCTGGGGCCTGGTCGCGATGGGGGTGATGTTCCTCGTCCTCGTCGGCTGGACCTTCCGCCCCGGTGCCCGGCGCCACCTCGATACCGCGGCGAACAGCATCTTCCGCGACGAAGCCGAAGGCCCGACCCATGGATCGTAAGCACATCGACCCGGCCACCGGTACCGAGACCGTCGGCCATGAATGGGACGGGATCGAGGAACTCGACACGCCGCTGCCGCGCTGGTGGCTGATCACCTTCATCCTGTGCTGTGTCTGGGCGCTGGTCTACGCCATATTCTACCCGGCCGTACCGCTGGCCAATTCGGCAACGCCGGGCACGCTCGGCTGGAGCAGCCGCGGGGCGTTTGCCGCCGCAGAAGCTGCCGAGGCCGCGCGCCGCGCGCCGATCGTCCGCGCCATCGCCGCAATGCCGGCGGCCGATCTGCTCGCCCGCCCCGAATTGCTGCGCCAGGCCGTCGAGGGCGGCCGCGCTGCCTTCAAGGTGCATTGCGTGCAATGCCATGGCTCGGGAGCCGCCGGATCGATCGGCTATCCCAATTTGAACGACGATGACTGGCTGTGGGGCGGCAGCATCGCATCCATCGAGACGACGCTGATCCACGGCATCCGCAACCCCGATTGGGACGAGACCCGCGCCTCGCAGATGCCGGCGTTCGGCGAGATCCTGTCGGCTGCCGAAATCGGCCAGCTGATCACCCATGTCCGCAGCCTGTCGGGCCAGGACAAGCCGAACACTGCCGGCGCGGCGCTGTTCGCGGCCAATTGCGCCGTCTGTCATGGCGAAGCCGGCAAGGGCAATCCCGAACTCGGCGCGCCCAATCTGTCGGACGCCATCTGGCTGTACGGCGGTGACCATGCCGCGCTGCGCGTCACCATCGCCAAGGCGCGCGCCGGCGTCATGCCGCGCTGGAACGCCCGCCTGAGCCCGGTGACGATCCGGATGCTGGCGGCCTATGTCCATTCGCTCGGCGGCGGCGAGGCCGTTCCGGCAGCGGCGGTGACGGCGTCGGGCGAGGCGCGCGATGTCGGCACTTGATTTCATCAGCCTCGACAGCCCGCTCTATGCCAAGCGGGCGGGCGTTTACCCCAAGGCCGTCACCGGTTTCTATCGCCGGCTGAAATGGGCGATCATGCTGGTCACGCTGACGATCTATTATGTCACGCCGTGGCTGCGCTGGGATCGTGGGCCGTTCGCCCCCGACCAGGCCGTGCTGATCGATCTGGCGCACCGGCGTTTCTACATGTTCTCGATCGAGATCTGGCCGCAGGAATTCTACTACATCGCCGGGCTGCTGGTGATGGCCGGCATCGGGCTGTTCCTGCTGACATCGGCAGTCGGCCGGGCGTGGTGCGGCTATGCCTGCCCGCAAACGGTATGGACCGACCTGTTCCAGCATGTCGAACGCGCCATCGACGGCGATCGCAACGCCCAGATCAAGCTGGCGCGGGCACCGTGGACGCTGCGCAAGATCGTCCGCCGCCTCAACAAATGGTCGATCTGGCTGCTGATCTCGCTGGTCACCGGCGGCGCGTGGGTTTTCTATTTCGCCGATGCGCCGACACTGGCGCGCGACTTCGTCGCCATGCAGGCGCCGTTCGTCGCCTGTGCCACCGTCGGGGTATTGACCGCGACGACGTTCGTTTTCGGCGGCTTCATGCGCGAACAGGTGTGCATATACATGTGCCCGTGGCCGCGCATCCAGACCGCGATGCTGGACGAAAAATCGCTCGTCGTCACCTACAAGGACTGGCGCGGCGAACCGCGCGGCCAGGGGATGAAGCGCGACCTTGCCGGAAGCGCCGCCACCCTGCCGATGCCAACCGGCGCCGGCGCTCTCCCGGCGGCAACCGGCGTCGGCGCCCCGCCGGCGGCAACCGCCGCTGCCACCCTGCCGGTGGCAACCGCCGCTGCCACCCTGCCGGTGGCCGTCGGCGACTGCATCGATTGCAACGCTTGCGTCGCCGTCTGCCCGGCCGGGATCGACATCCGCGAAGGGCCGCAGATCGGCTGCATCACCTGCGCGCTGTGCGTCGATGCCTGCGACGCGGTCATGGCCAAGGTCGGCCGGCCGCGCGGCCTGATCGATTATGCGACACTCGACGATGCCGACCACGAAAAGGCTGGCGGCGCGCCGCGGCCGGTGCTGAAGACCATGCTGCGGCCGCGCACCATCGTCTATTTCACCGTCTGGGCCGGCATCGGGCTGGCGATGCTGTTCACCCTCGGCCAGCGCGAGCGGTTGACCATCCATGTCGAACCCGATCGCAACCCGCGCTATGTGCGGCTGTCCGACGGCCAGGTCCGCAACAGCTACACGGTCAAGCTGCGCAACATGGAAACCCGGCCGCGGCAGGTCGATCTGCGCCTCGACGGCCTGCCCGGCGCGGTCATCTGGAGCAGCACCGGCAACCGGGACGCGGCCGGGCGCCAGCTGCGGCTGACGCTGCAACCCGATGCGATGACGGAAGCCCGGCTGTTCGTGGCGGCGCCGGCAGCGGGCGACGAGGCGCAGTCGTTCCGCCTTGTCGCCCGGCCGATCGACGGAGCGGCGGGTTCCGGTGCTGCGCGGCCGGCAGCCGACACCGTCAGCTTCGAACGTCCCGAGCGCGAGGACGACGATAGCGACGATAGCGACGCTGGCGACGCTGGCGCCGCTGGCGACGCTGGCGACGCTGGCGACGCTGGCGACGATCGATGAACGGGCCCTTCACCGGCCGCCATATGGCAATCGTCATGGTGACGTTCTTCGCCATCGTCGTTGCCGTCAACATCGGCATGGCGCGCGTCGCCAGCAGCAGTTTCGGCGGCACCGTCGTCGACAACAGCTATGTCGCCAGCCAGAAGTTCAACGGCTGGCTGCAGGCGGCGCGGGACCAGCGCGCGCTCGGCTGGCGCGTTGCCGTCAGTGTCGATGGCGACCGCCATGTCCGGCTGGCAACCAGCCTGCCCGACGGCGCGCATGTCACCGGCATCGCCATGCATCCGCTCGGCCGGGTGAAGGACCAGCGGCTGATGTTCGCAAGTGCCGGCAACGGCGGCTGGCGTTCGACATCGCCGCTGCCGGCCGGGCGGTTCCATGTCAGCATCGCCGTGCGCGCTGCCGGCCGCCAGGGTGCCTTTGCCGGCGAAGTGCCGGCATGAGCGCCGCCACTGCCACCCACCCTGCAACCAGCGTTTTCGCCGTCGAGGGCCTGCGCTGCGCCGGCTGCATCGCCAAGCTGGAAACCGGCCTTGCCGGCGTTCCCGGCGTTGCCGGTGCGCGCGTCAATTTCACCACCCGCCGGGTCAGCATCACCCATGACGGCGCCGCCGATGCCGAAACGCTGCGCAGTGCCATCGAGCGCCTCGGCTTTCCGGCGCAGCCCTTCCTCGGCAGCGAGACCACGCCGCAAAGCGACGAAAGCCGCGCGCTGATGAAAGCATTGGGCGTTGCCGGCTTTGCCGCCGTCAACATCATGCTGCTGTCGGTATCGGTGTGGTCGGGGGCGCAAGGCGTCACCCGCGATCTGTTCCACTGGCTGTCGGCGCTGATCGCCCTGCCCGCCATCGCCTATTCGGGGCGGCCGTTCTTCGCCAGCGCCTGGGCGGCGCTGCGCCACGGCCGCACCAACATGGACGTGCCGATTTCCATCGGAGTCGTGCTGACCGCCGCCATCAGCCTGTTCGAAACCATCGTCGGCGGCGAACACGCCTATTTCGATGGCGCCACCATGCTGCTGTTCTTCCTGCTCGCCGGGCGTTTCCTCGACAGCGCGATGCGGGCCCGCGCCAGCGATTCGGTCGCGGCGCTGCTGCGCCAGACGGCGCCGGGCGGCCATGTCGTCGGCAAGGATGGCGGCACGGCGTGGCGCGCGGCGGCCGAACTGGCACCGGGGATGCGGTTGCTGGTCGCTGCCGGCGAGCGTTTCGCTTCCGATGGCGTGGTCGAAACCGGCAGCAGCAGCGTCGATCGCGCGCTGATAACCGGCGAAAACGTCCCCGTGGCGGTGGCGCCCGGCGGCGCCGTGCTGGCCGGCACCATCAACCTCGATGCGCCGCTGACGGTACGAGTGACGGCGGCCGAGGCCGATACCGTCATCGCCGATATCGCTCGGATGATGGCCGATGCCGGCCAGATGCGATCGGCCTATGTCCGCATCGCCGATCGGGCCGCGCGGCTTTATGCGCCGGCGGTGCACAGCCTGGCGGCGCTCAGCTTTCTGGGCTGGTGGCTGGCCGGGGCCGGCTGGCATGATGCGCTGATGATCGCCGTCGCCGTGCTGATCATCACCTGTCCGTGCGCGCTCGGGCTGGCGGTGCCGGTGGCGCAGGTTGTGGCATCGGGCGCCTTGATGCGGGCCGGCGTGCTGATCAAGGACGGCGCCGCCCTCGAACGCCTCGCTTCGGCAACGGCAGTGTTCTTCGACAAGACCGGAACCCTGACATTGGGCCGGCCGACACCGGTGGGGGATCTGCCGCTGACCCCAGCCGAAGCCGGGGCCGCACTGGCGCTGGCGCAGGCCAGCCGCCATCCGCTCGCCCGGGCGCTGGCGGCGGCACTGGCGCAGGCCGGCACCAGTGCCGCTGCGGCCGCCGACATGGCCGAAACCGCCGGGCTGGGGGTGGCGGCACGCTTCGATGGCGTGAAAGCGAGGCTCGGGCGGACCGATTGGGTCGGCAGCGCTGCCAGCGGTGACACGCTGCTGACCGCCTTCCGCCTCGGCGACGGCCCGGTCCGGCTGCTCGCATTCCACGACGCGCTGCGTCCCGATGCGGCGGCAGCGCTGGCGCGGCTGCATGCGCTCGGCCTGGAAGCCACGATGATTTCCGGGGATCGCCCGGCCGCCGTTGCCGCCATCGCCGGGCAGCTCGGCATGGCTTCGCGCGCCGAACTCCAGCCCGGCGAGAAGCTGGCGCTGATCGAGGCAGCGCAGGCCGGCGGCGCCCGCATCCTGATGGTCGGCGATGGCCTCAACGACGGCCCGGCGCTGCAGGCGGCGCATGTCTCGATGGCGCCGGCATCGGCGAGCGATGTCGGCAAGACCGCCGCCGACCTGGTTTTCCTGGGCGATCGGCTGTTGCCGGTGGCGCAGGCGGTGGCTGCCGCGCGCCGCACCATGGCGGTGGTCCGCCAGAATTTTGCACTGGCGATCGGCTATAATGTGCTCGCCGTGCCACTGGCCATCGCCGGCCAGGTGACGCCGCTGGTTGCTGCCATCGCCATGTCGGGATCGTCGCTGATCGTTATCGGCAACGCCTTGCGCCTGCGGGGCTGCACGCGATGAACGGCCTGTTCTTCCTCATTCCCATCGCCCTCGGCCTCGGCCTTGCCGGGCTGGCGGCGTTCTTCTGGGCGATCCGGTCGCAGCAGTTCGATGATCTCGACGGTGCCGCGCTGCGCATCCTGATCGACGATGGCCCCGTGGCGGCGGACAAGGATCAGGCCCGGCTGCCGCCGGCGTGAAGCCCCCTGCTCCCGCTCGCGGGAGAGGGGGACTGCTTGATCGCTGGCTCCCTAGAATCGCATGCCCAGGCCAACCCCGACGACCATCGGGTTGATCTCGACGCGGACGGTCTGCACTCCCAGCGCCGCCGTCGACAGCCGCGCGTTGGTGCGCATGCTGATGTATTTGACGTCGAGATTGAGGAAGAAGCGCTTGCTGATGTCGATGTCTGTGCCGGCCTGGACGGCCCAGCCGACGCTGTCCGACAGATGCACGTTGATGGCGCCGACGGCGGCTTCGAGGCCGTCCGACGCGTCCTCGTTCCAGAAGATCGAATAGTTGATGCCGGCGCCGACATAGGGACGGACGTGACCGGCAGGGTTGAAATGATATTGCGCCGTCAATGTCGGCGGCAGCACCCAGGTCGAGGCCAGCTTGCCGATGCCGCCGGTGGTGCCGCTGCGGCCGCCGATACTGTGCCTGGTCGTCGCGGCGATCAGCTCGAAACCGATATGGTCGGTTGCCATATAGGTGATATCGATTTCGGGCATGAAGCTGTCGCCGACACCGACCCTCTCGCCGGGCAGCGACGGCAGGATCGAGCCGGAGGTTTCGTTCGGCGCCACCAGAATCGTGCGCACCCGCACCAGCACGTCACCCTGTTTGGCCAGCGCCGGCGCCGCCGTCGCCAGCAGCACCAGGGCAATCGCGGTCATCGGCTTCGTCATTTCGGCATCTCCGTTGCGGTTGCCGGCGGCTTAGGCGCCAGCGACGGCGCGGGCATTGACGCGGGACAAGCCGGCGCTTGATCTCGATCAACGACAGGCCGCGCCGCCGCCGGCTAGGCGGGACGGCATGACGTTCCCCGGCGCCCTGCTTCCGACGCGCGTTGGCCATGCGGCCTGATCGCCGCCTGCCCTGGCTGGCGCTGGCGGCGCTCCCCGGCCTGATACTGGCGCCGACGGCGGGCACCGGATCGCCGCTCGCCATAGCGCTGTGCAGCGGCGGCCCGGCCGAGAGCCTGGCCGACAGCCGCTCGCCGAAGCCCGCTGGCGATACGCCCGCCTGCCACGCCGCCTGCCTGTCCCGCCGCGGCAAGGAGGATGGCGAAGGCCTTTGTGGCGGCTGAGCCACCCTGCCATCGCCAGCACGGCAAGGCCGCCGCGATGGAAAAACGGCGACAGCCGCGGCGTCGCGGTGTAGCACGAGCCATGGCTTTCGAGGCATGCGCAGACTGCCGGGTGCGCGCAAAGGCGCTGTGCGCCTGCCTGTCCGATCTCGAACTGGTGCAACTGGATCGGATCAGCCGCCACAAGCATGTCGAAGGCGGCGCCACCTTGATGTGGGCTGGCGATGAAGGCGTGGTCTGCGGCAATCTCATTGCCGGCATGCTCAAGATGACGGCTTTTGCCGACGATGGTCGCGAACAGATTGTCGGGCTGCTCTATCCCGGCGATTTTATCGGCCGGCCGCAGTCGGGCGAGCTGCTCTTCTCGATTATGGCGCTGACCGACAGCGACCTGTGCCTTTTCCCGCGCGCCGCCTTCCAGACCATGCTCGACGATCATATCGCCATGGAGCGGCTGTTGCTGCGGCGAACGATGCTGGCCCTTGACGAGGCACGCCAGCGGATGCTGCTGCTCGGCCGCGGCACAGCGGCGGAGAAACTCGCCGGCTTCCTGCTCGAAATGGCGGCACGGTTCGGCGCCGTGCCCGATGCCGAGGGCAGCGTCACCATCGACCTGCCGCTGTCGCGCGGCCAGATCGCCGATGTGCTGGGCCTGACCATCGAAACCGTCAGCCGGCAGATGACGCATTTCCGCATTGCGGGGCTGATCGACCTTCCCGGCGGACGCAGCGTGACCATCCGCGATCGTGCCGGCCTGAGAAGCCGGGCGATGGCCGGCTAGAGTCGATTGCGTTTCGGTGGAGTCGGTATCGGGCCGGTACCGACTGACTGCAATCGGCTCTGGGATCAGGCACCGGCCAGGCTGCTGCACAGGCGCTGGCGCGCGCCGATGGCGAGGCTTTCGCCGGCGAGCAGCAGGATCGCGATTTCCTGAAAATCGATCGACCGCCGGCAGCCATCGAACAGCGCCCGCATCATGTAGCCGATGGCATCGTGGCGAAACCGCCCCGGCTGCGCCGCCGCCGCCTGCAGCGCCTCCTGCAACGTTTCGTGCAGGTCCTCGGCGTGAAGCTGGTCGGCACCGTGCGCGATGCGAACGCGGCCGAACAGCGACGCCATGGGATTGCCGGCCGCGTCCGGGCCGCACGCCACCACCGGTGGCAGCAACAGCCGGTCGAAACGATCGTGGCGGCGCAGATCGGCAACGAGCACGGCGCTCAACCGAGTCGCGTGGTGCAGGCTGGCCCGGTCGGGCAGTTGATCGGCGCAAGCTTCGAGCTCGTCGCACAGGCTGCGCAAGCCGGCGTGCTGCACCAGCATCGCGGTGACATCGGCGGACGTCAGCCGGGTCATGACCGCGCCGGCCGGCATTTCGGTGGCGCCGGCAGCACCGGCACGCGCTCGTTCATCGCAGACTCCCTCTGCCACCGGTTTTGCCACGCGGCGGCAAGCACTGCCTTGATCCAGGTCAAGCGCTCGCGCGCGTCGCAAGCCGCCGACAGCATTGCCAGCCGCCGCTGCGACAGGCAGATTGCCAGGATGACGATGATCGAAGCCGAAGGCGGCTGCCACTGCGGCCGGGTGCGTTTCGGCGTGCGCTTTGCCAGCCCGCCGACGCTGCTCGATTGCAATTGCTCGATCTGTGCAGCGACGGGTTTCCTGCACTTGATCACCACGGCCGCGGATTTCACCCTGCACACCGGCGCCGAGGCGCTGACCGATTATCGCTGGGGCAGCGGCACGGCAAGGCACCTGTTCTGCGCGACGTGCGGCATCAAGAGCTTTTACCTCCCGCGCAGCCACCCCGATGGCTTCAGCGTCAACTGGCGCGCGCTGCGCGGCGTCGAGGGCATCGCACCGGTGATCGTGGCCTATGATGGCCGCGATTGGGACCGGGCGCGGGCGGCGCTGGACTGAAGATTGCTACCGCCCGGTCTGGCCGCGGTGCATCAGTTTCGCGTCCGCCAGCACCAGCGCCACCATCGCTTCCATCACCGGCGCGGCGCGGATGCCGACACAGGGGTCGTGGCGGCCTTTCGTGACGATTTCGGTGGCGCTGCCGTCGCGAGCGATGGTTTCGACCGGCGTCAGGATCGACGAAGTCGGCTTCAGCGCCATGCGGACGACGATCGGCTGGCCGGTGGAGATGCCGCCGGCGGTGCCGCCAGCGTGGTTGGCGAGGAACTGCGGGCCGTCATCGCCCGGCCGCATCCGATCCGCATTGGCTTCGCCGCTCAACCGCGCCGCGTCGAAGCCGTCGCCGATCTCGACACCTTTCACGGCGTTGATGCCCATGCAGGCCGCCGCCAGTTGGGCATCGAGCTTGTGGTACACCGGCGCGCCCCAGCCGGCGGGAACGCCGGTAGCGACGCATTCGACGATGGCACCGAGCGATGATCCGGCCAGCCGCGCCGTATCGAGGACTTCGGCCCAGTGCGCAGCGGCGGTCGCATCGGGGCAGAAGAACGGGTTGCGATCGATTTCGGCATCGTCGAAGCGAGCCCGATCGACGGCGATGCCGCCGAGTTCGACAAGATACGCCCGGATGCGGACTTCGGGAATCACGATGCGGGCAACGGCGCCGGCAGCGACGCGCGATGCCGTCTCACGCGCCGATGAACGCCCGCCGCCGCGCGGGTCGCGATGGCCGTATTTCATGTCATAGGCGTAATCGGCATGGCCGGGGCGATAGGCCTGCGCCACTGCCGAATAATCCTTCGATCGCTGGTCGACATTGTCGATTACCAGGCTGATCGGCGTGCCGGTGGTCAGCCCCTTGTGCACGCCCGACAGGATGCGCACGACATCGGGCTCCTGCCGCTGGGTGGTGAATTTCGACGTGCCGGGGCGGCGCTTGTCGAGCCAGGGCTGGATGTCGGCTTCGCTCAGCACCAGTTCCGGCGGGCAGCCATCGACAACGGCGCCGATCGCCGGCCCGTGCGATTCACCCCAGGTGGTGAAGCGGAATAGATGGCCGAAGCTGTTGTGGCTCATTTGGGCGTCAGGCTGCGTGCATCAGGCGCTTGCGGAATTCGGCCATGTAGGCAGCCGTTCCGAACCGCCCGGCGAGCAGGCCGCCGACTGTGAAATCGGCATCGAGGTCGTCCCAATGCAGGCCATAGCCGGAACCGATGTCGACGCGGGCGATCGCGTCGTCGCTGGCGTCGGCGAGGCCCTGGAGATACCGCGCCGGCACCGAATAGACAGCGCCGTTGGTCAGTTCGATGATCAACAGCCCGCTCGCACCGTCATAGCGTGCGGCGCGCGCATGCGGTTCGGTTTCGAACACGATGCGACCCTCTTCAATGGCGGCTTCGATGTCCGCGTCGGTCAAGTCAGCCATGAATTTTCTGCCATGCGATACCGAACTCCGTTCGATTTATTTCTACAATATCGACTGCCCGATTGATATCCCGCTGCGAAAGGCCGCGGCTCCAGATCAACCGCGGCGGGTCGATCGCGATCTTCGCACTGCCGTCATTGCCTTCGACATGCACATGCGGCGGCGGATGATCGTCGACGTACACAATGAAACGCAGCCCCGCGTCGCGAAGGATGACCGGCACTGCCTCTCACGCCACCGCGATATCCGGCGCGTCCTCGGCCTTCATGCCGATGACATTGTAGCCGGCATCGACATGGTGGATCTCGCCCGTCACCCCGCCGGCCAGATCGCTGAGCAGATAGAGCCCGGCGCCGCCGACATCGTCGATGGTGACATTGCGGCGCAGCGGCGAATTATATTCGTTCCATTTCATGATGTAGCGGAAATCGCCGATGCCGCTCGCCGCCAGGGTCTTGATCGGGCCGGCCGAAATGGCGTTCACCCGCACGCCCTGCGGCCCAAGGTCCATGGCAAGATATTTGACGCTCGCCTCCAGTGCCGCCTTGGCGACTCCCATGACGTTATAGTGCGGGATGACCTTTTCGGCGCCGTAATAGCTTAGCGTCAGCAGGCTGCCGCCGTCGGGCATCATCGTCGCGGCGCGCTGCGCCACTGCCGTGAAGCTGAACACGCTGATGTGCATCGTCTGGGCGAAGTTCGCGGCGCTGGTATCGACATAGCGGCCGCGAAGCTCGTTCTTGTCGGAAAAGCCGATGGCGTGGACGACGAAATCGATCGTCGGCCAGTCCGCCGCCAGCCCGGTGAAACAGGCATCGAGGCTGGCGGCATCGGCGACGTCGCAATCGAACAATCGCGCCGGGCCCAGCCCTTCGACAATCAGACTTTCGGCAAGCGGCCGCACGCGCTTTTCCATCGCCGGGCCCTGGTAGGAAAAGGCCAGTTCCGCCCCCTGCGCCGCCAGCGCCCGGGCGATGCCCCATGCCAGGCTGCGATCATTGGCGAGACCCATGATCAGGCCGCGCCGGCCCTGCATCAACCCGCCCGTCGATCCGTTCATTCGTCCCCGCTATCGCAAACTTTTCGCCATTGCCTTTAGCGCCCTCTCGCGGGCCTTGGCGAGGGCCGCATTCAAATTGGCGCCGACAACAAGGCTGAGCCCGATGATGTAGAAAAACAGCAGCGCGATGATGACCCCGGCAAGGCTGCCATAGGTCAGCGTGTAATTGCCCATCATCGCCAGCACCGGCGGCAACGCGGCGATACTGCCGACCCAGACGGTGGCGACAATCGCGGCACCCGGCCAGATCGGTGCCTGGCCGGTGCGAAAGCGCGTCGGCGTCAGCACGAAGAACACCGCCCAGATGGAGCCGAAGATCACCGCTGCGGTGACCAGCCTGCCCAGGCCGAGCGCCGGCAGCTGCACGCTGCCGAACGGCAGCATCTGCGCCACGAACGTTTGCGCGCCCGACAGGAACACCTGCGCCGCCAGTGCCGCCAGCATGACGAGCACGGCGACGAACACCACCGCCAGCGATCCGGCGCGCGACAGCAAGGCGCCGCTGGCCGGCACGCCATAGGCTTCGCGGATGATGGCGCGGATTGTCTCTATAAAGCCGGTTACCGACCACAGGGTGACCAGCACGCCCAGCGTCAGCAGCCCCGACGACGCATTGTTGCCGACGACTTCATCGATCGGCGCCGCCAGCAGCGACGCCACCGGCGGCGGCAGCGCGCGCAGAAAAGCCGCAATCGCTGCAACGCCATCGGCGGTGCGGCCGAACGTGCCGGCAATCGTCACCACGACGATGGCGAAGGGAAACAGCGTCAGCAGCGACAGATAGGCCAGGTTGCCGGCATGGACGAAGCCGAGCCGCCAGACCCCGGCGGTGGTTTCGCCGAGGACGGCCCACAGCCGGGAATGGCGGGCGGCGAGGGTATTGAGAAACGTCATGCGCCAAGCAACGCCCGAGCGCGCGTCAGACCCCCAGATCGCTGCGAAGATCGCGGTCGTCGTGCCAGCCGGCGACGAAATCACGCAGCGCCGCATCATCGGCGGGCAGGTCGATCATCACCGTTACCAACTGGTCACCGCGGCTGGCGTCGGCGCGGCTGGCGTCGGCGCGGCTGGCGTCGGCGCGGCTGGCGTCGGCGCGGCTGAAACCGCGGCCCTTCAGGCGGAATACCCGGCCGGAGCTGGTGCCGGGCGGCAGGGTCAGCGACACGGCGCCTTCCACCGTCGGCATCCGCACCTTGGCACCGGCAACCGCTTCGGCCAGCGAAACCGGCAGGTCGAGCCGGATATCGTCGCCATCGCGGACGAAATGGCGATGGCGGCCGATTTCCAGCGTGACCAGCGCGTCGCCGGCGCCGCCGGGGCCAGCCTCGCCCTGGCCGGCCAGCCGCAACTGGCGACCGGTTTCGAGCCCGGCGGGAAGCTTGACCTCGATCGTCTTGCCCGACCGCAGGGTGACCCGCTGCGGTTTCAGCGTCGCTGCCTCCTCGAACGGCACCACCAGGCGATAGGCGACATCGGCGCCCTTGGCCGGCGGGGTGCGGAAACCGCTGCTGCCGCCGAACGGCGACCGCCCGCCGAACAGTTCGGCGAACAGATCGTCGGCGCCGCCGGCGCCGTCCCGGTCGCTTCCCGGCCGCGCGCCGCGGCCGAAGGGATCGCTGCCGGGGCGGGCTCCGCCGGGGCCGGCACCGCGAAAGCCGCCGCCGAACGGCGATGTCGGATTGCCTTCGGCGTCGATCTCGCCGCGGTCGAAACGGCCCTTCTTTTCAGGATCGGACAGCAGTTCATAGGCGCTGTTGGCTTCCTTGAAGCGTTCCAGCGCCTTGGCATTGTCGGCATTGGCATCGGGGTGATTGACCTTGGCGAGCCGGCGATAGGCTTTCTTGATTTCCGCCTCGCTGGCTTGCCGGTCGACACCCAGAACCGCATAAGGATCGCGCATCGTCATCCCGTCCATCGGCCCTGCAAAGGCCAGAAATCGCCGACCGGGATCGCCCGGCCACACGTCCTTGCAGATGTGCAACAACAGCGCCGAGCGCAAGGGCCGCACCGGCATTGCGCCCGGGCATCGCCGCCAACGATCGCCAACCTGTCATCAATCCCTGCAAGGCTTGCCAGATGATTTCGCTTCGAAAGTTTCTTCTGCTGCCGATCCTGATCGGCCTGCTGTCGCCGGCGTCGGCGCTGGCCTGGGGCGATTATGCCCATCGGCTGACTGCCCGCATCGCCCTGGCCCGGCTGGCACCGGCAGCGCGCGCCGAAATCCTCCGCGTGCTGGCGCGCAGCGCTGCCGTCGACACGCCGACCTGCCCGATGGCCAGCCTCGAACAGGCGTCGGTATGGCCCGATTGCGTGCGCGGGGTGGGCGATCGCTTCGCCTTCAGCGCCGCCTGGCATTACCAGAACATCAGCGTCTGCCGGCCGTTCGACATCGCCAGCGCCTGCGCCGATGGCAATTGCATCACCGCGCAAATCCCGCGGCAACTGGCCATCCTCGCCGATCGCCGCCGCAGCCCTGCCGACCGGGCGCAGGCGCTGGCTTTCGTCGTGCATTTCGCCGGCGACATGCACCAGCCGCTGCACATCGGCGACAAGGGCGATCGCGGCGGCAACGATGCGCTCGCCGGCTATGGCGCCAAGGACCCGCTACGGATGAACCTGCACCGCGCCTGGGACAGCGATCTTGCCGAACGCGCGCTGACCGAAGCGCCGGCGGTGTCGCCGCGATCGATCGGCCCGGCGCAAGCCCGGCGCTGGGCAAGCGGCGGCGTGCCGGCCTGGGCTCGCGAAAGCTGGGAATTGTCCCGCGATATCGTCTACCCCCTGGCACGCGGCATCACCGACGGCTGCGCCGCACCGACGACCGGGCGCGCCAGCCTCGACGCCAAATATCTTGCCGCCGCGACCCCGGTGATCCGCGAACGGATCGGCCAGGCCGGGGTTCGCATCGCGCTGCTTCTCAATCGGGCACTGGCGCGTTAGCGTCACCAACGCCCGGAGAACAAACAGATGCGCCTCGATGACCAGGAAGAAAGCAGCAACGTCGAGGACGCGCGCGGGCGCGGCGGCGGCGGCTTCAAGATGCCCGGCCTCGGCGGCGGCGGGCTGTCGTTCGGCGGTGGCCGCATGGGGCTTGGCACCATCGTCATCCTCGGCATCGTCGCGCTGGTGTTGGGCATCAACCCGCTGACCCTGATCGGCGGGATGCAGGGCGGCGGCAGTGCGGTGCCGGGGCAGCAGATCGGCCAGCCGGTGCCGGCATCAGAGCCCGGCGCGCGATCCGAAACCGATCGTTTCGTCGCCAAGGTGCTCGGCACCACCGAAACGACATGGGGCAAGCTTTTTCCGGAACAGGTCGGCCGCGCCTATGCCGAACCGCGGCTGGTGCTGTTCGCCGGCAATGTCCGGTCCGGCTGCGGCGCCGCCGAAGCGGCAATGGGGCCGTTCTATTGCCCGGCCGACCAGAAAGTCTATCTCGACACCGGTTTCTTCGACGACCTGACGCGCCGGTTCGGAGCGCCGGGGGATTTCGCCGCCGCCTATGTCATCGGCCATGAAGTCGGCCACCATATCCAGACCATCCTCGGCATTTCCGATGAAGTGCGCGCGGCGCAGTCGCGGGCATCGAAATCGCAGGGCAATGCGCTGCAGGTGAAGATGGAACTGCAGGCCGATTGCCTCGCCGGAGTCTGGGCGAAGGACAATCAGGGCATGCTCGATCCCGGCGACATCGACGAAGCGCTGACGGCCGCCGCGGCGATCGGCGACGACACGCTGCAAAAGGCAGCGCAGGGCGTCGTTGTTCCCGAAAGTTTCACCCACGGATCGTCGGCGCAGCGCCAGCGCTGGTTCCGCCGTGGTTTCGAGGACGGCACGATCAAGGGCTGCGACACGTTCGCGGCGCGGTCGCTGTAGGAACCGAGCCGAAGTCGAGCCTGTCCGCCGTTACTTGCTCACGTCGACGATCGTCAGCATCCCCGCCGATCCGCTTTCCGCCGGCGTCATCGCCAGCGTGAAGCGGTCACCGTCCGATGTCGTGCCCGTCAGCGTTTCGCCGGTGCGGGTCGCGGCGACTTTCTTTGCCGCGAGCTGCTGCTGGTACCAGTCGGCCACCGCAGCGGCATCGGCCGGCGCCACGAAGCCGACCCGCACGCTGCCATCATCGCTGCCGCCCTTGCTGCGAGCACGCACCTTGACGCTGCGCACCCTGGAGCCGGGGTAGAGCTTGACGCCATCGATATCGACCCTGGCATCGGCCATGATATCGGCAGGAACCCGGATCTTGCCGCCGAAACCGCCGGGCAGGTCGATGCTCACTTCCCCGCTGCCTTTTCCGCCGGCGCCGGCGACGTCCTCGCCAGCCGGGTCGGCCGTGTCCGCGGCGCTCGCCGCACCCCCGGCCTTGCTGTCGCTGCGGATATCGATGCTGATCTCGCCATCGTCCCCGGCGGATTTTTCACCACACGCCGCTGTCGCAAACAGCACGCAAGGCAGCAGGAAAAGCGGCAGGCGCATCGTCGGTCTCCCCGGTGTATTGTCTTTACAATACAGGGGCGGATAGCGGGCGTCAATGGGCGCGGCGCGGCACCAAATGCAGGGCGGCGACGATGATCCCGCCGATAGCAAGGCCGAGCACCCCCGAACCGACCGCATAGACCAGCCATTCCGCCACCCCGCCGGCAGCGCCGCCGGCGGCTTCCGACCAGGCGTGCAGGGTGTGGCCGGGCTCTTCGACGCCATATTCCTCGAGGCCATGGACGACGATGCCGCCGCCGACCCACAGCATCGCGGCGGTGCCGAGCGCCGACAGGAATTTCAGGAACGGCGGCATGCCCGCCACCAGCAGCCGGCCGAAGCCGCGCAGCGCGCCGCTGCCGCTCTTGGCGAGGTGCAAACCGACATCATCGGCCTTCACGATGATGGCGACGGCGCCATAGACGGCGACGGTGATGCCCAGTCCGACGACGGCGAGAACGACCGCCTTTTCCACCAGCGGCTTGTCGGAAACGCTCGCCAGCGTGATCGCCATGATCTCCCCCGACAGGATCAGATCGGTCCGGATGGCGCCCGACACCATGGCGTTCTCGATTTCGGCGGGCGTGCCGCCGACGGCTTCCACCGCCTCGGCATGCGGCGACACCAGTTCCCACAATTTCTCGGCGGCTTCGAAACACAGATAGGCGCCGCCGGCCATCAGCAGCGGCGTGATCGCCCACGGCGCCGCCAAGGCGAGCAACAACGCCGCCGGCAGCAGGATCAGCAGCTTGTTGCGCAGCGACCCCAGCGCGATCTTGCCGACCATCGGCAGTTCGCGCGCCGCGGCAAAGCCGGTGACATAGCGCGGTGTCACCGCCGCATCGTCGATGACGACGCCGGCCGCCTTGGCACCGGCCTTGGCCGCGGCGGCAACCGTATCGTCGAGGCTGGCCGCCGCCACCTTGGCAATGGCAGCGACATCATCGAGCAGGGCGAAAAGTCCGGAAGCCATCCGCAACCGCTCGCAAGCCTGCCGCCGGCGCGCAAGCGAAAAGCGACGCAGGGCCTCCCTTACCCTTCCGCCAGCCGCGCCGTCGCCACCAGCCGGTCGACCGCCGCCAGCATCGCCGGCTGCGGCCGGTCGGCCTCGCCCGAAAATGCCGCCAGGCTGTCGTCGCCGGCGTACCAGCGCGCCTCCAGCCCCGGATCGGCGATCACGGCAGCCAGCGCCGGCACCAGCGCATAGCCGCGCACCGGCAGGCCCAGCGCGCGCTGCGCCGCCCATAGCGACAGGATCAGCCATGCCGACGTATCGACATAGTGGCGCGGCCACGGCGATGGCCCGTCATGGCCAAGCAGCGACGCCTCGCAGGCCCGGGCGTCGACCGACACCACCATCCGGCAGGCCATCGGCCGCGCCGTGTGGACGGTGCAGGCACTGTCGCGGCCGAGCAGGGCGCAGGTGCGGCCCGCCGGCGCCGGCACCGGGGCACGGAAACGCCGCGCCAGCGCAAACACCTCGATCGCATGGGCGCTGACATGCTGGTGGCAGCAAAAGGCGCAGCCCTTGCGACAGGCAAGCCGAGCCGTGGCACCCGCACCCGTGCCGGCCCGCACCGGCGCCCGCGCCGCCAGATCGTGCAGCACCGCCACCAGCGCATCGCCGGCCGCCGGCGCCCGCAGTTGCAGGAGCCGGCGGCCGTGCCGGGCCAGCGCCGCCGACCCGGCATCGTCGAAGCCGCGATCGCCGATCTGGCGCACGGCGGCGGGCGGCGGCGGCAATTTCATCGCAGACGCCACCTCAGCGCCGCGCATGCCAGACGAGGTCGGCGAGCGGTTCGGCGAGCGGGCCGTCGGTGCGCGTCATGCCGTCATCGATTGCGGCGAATACATCCTCGCCGCCATACCAGCGTGCCTCCAGCCCGGGATCGTCGATCAGCATCATCAGGCTGGCGTTGATCTCGTAACTGCGCGGGAACAGCCCCGCCGCCGCCATCGCCGCCAGGAACACCAGCCCGATGCGGCCTTCGGTACGATCATAGGCTTTCGCGCTGCGGATCTGCCCGGGCAGCCCGGCGAGCGCAGCGATACAGGCCTGGACATCCACCGACATGAAGGCGCGGCAGCTGTGCGGCCGCCAGGCATGGATCGAACAGGCGTCGCGCTGCAGCAGCGCGCACGGGATTTGCAGCATCGGCCGCTCCAGCGGGGCGACGCCGGCGATGCGCGCCGCCACCGCCGCCAGCGCGTCGCGGGCCCGGGGCGTCTTGCGCACCTGCCGGGCAATGCGGAACGCTTCGGGAGCGAACAACCCGACATGGAAGTTGCAGCAATGCGCGCAGCCCTTCTTGCAGGCAAAGGTGCCGGGCTGCACGACATCGGCCAGGCTGCGCTGCGCGATGTTGCCGACCATGCCGACCACCGCATCATTCGCCTCGGCCGTCTTCAGCGCCAGCAGCTGGGTCCAATAGCGGGCAAGCGCGATGATCTGCGCTTCGTCCATGCCGCCCGGCGCGCCGCGGGCGACGAGTTCCTGCACGGTCAGCGGCGGTTTCGGCAGGCTCATCGCGTGTCCGTCACAGCGCCGCCAAGGCCCGCCAGCGCGCGGCCTCGGCAAGCATCGCCGCGCTCGGCCGGCTGCGCGGGCTTGCTGCCGCCGCAAGGCCATCGTCGCCGGCGTACCAGCGCGCCTCGATCCCCGGATCCGCTATCGCCAACGCCACCGCCGAACCCAGTTCGTAATCCTGCACCGGCAGGCCGGCGACGTCGAGCGCTGCAAACAGCAGCGCCGATTGCCACGCCCGCAGCGGCACATGGGCGCCGGGATAGGGCACGCCGGCATCGGCATCGTTCATCCGGCGCAGGCAGGCCTGGACATCGAACGACGCGTAATAGCGGCAGGTCAGCGGCCGGACGTCGTGAACGCCGCACGACCCGGCCGACAGGAACACGCACGGGTTGCGCAGATCACCGAAGCTGTCGGAGCCGGGCTGCCGCTGCGCCACCTTGGCAGGCAGCGCCGCCGCCAGCGCCGGCGTGGCACGGGCCCGGCGAGCGAGGGCGAAGACTTCCGGGGCGCTGATCGTCACCAGTTGGAAGCAGCACCAGGCGCAGCCCTTCTTGCACGCCAGCGGCTGCGGGTGGCGATATTTCCGCATCGCCGCCTCGCCGATGCCCACCAGCGTTGCCGCGAGCTCGTCTCCGCCCGCGGTTCCGGCGGCGAGCAGTTCGGCATAGCGGCGGAGCAGGGCGACCCCCTCCTCGTCGCGAAAACGGCTCGCTTCGGGGCTCAAAGCCGCATCGGGGCCGTCGCGCAACAGCCGCAGCACCGTGGCGCCGGGCGACTGCAGGTCGGTCGCTGGCATGATCGCGGGCCCCCCTTTCAGAACACCCATAGCGTCATTCCGGCAACGTGTCAGCCGGCCGGAACTGTCATTCTTGCTGCGATCAGGCGTCGCGGCCGATGCGGACGTCGCGAGCCCGGAAATCGGCAAACACCGCCATGATCTTATCGGTATCGAGGTCTTCGGCCGGCAGCGTCACCGCGATCCGGCCGTTCAAGGCGGCATCCCCATCGGCCGGCGGCGATGCCGGCCCGCGCTTGGCGTCGCTGCCGCCGATTGCGGCGCCGGCGCTGTTTTCGGTGCCCGCCGGCGTCACCAATATGTCCTGCCGCGGCACGCCATGGTCCTGGACAAGGTGCTCGATCGCCATTTCGGCTTCGCGGCGGGTGTCGAACAATGCGGAGATATTGTGGCCCATGCCGCCATCACGCGGGGGCAGGCGCTGCGGTTCCGCCGTTATTGCCAGAACCACGCCGGGCGCAGGCTGCGCTTCGATCGGTTGCGCCACATTTCGACATACATCCACAGGCCGGAAAGGGTGAAGAACAGCATCGCGGCACCGGCCAGCGTCGCGATCGCCACCCCGGCCGGCCCGAACGTTTCTCCCGAATGGAGGTGATGGAGCGTGCCGATCCAGCCGCGAAGTTCGCCGGGTTTCAGCTTCGGCCGGCAATTGTAATCGGGCGGGCAGGTGAACCCCGGCACCGCCGCCGGCCCGGGCGCCGGCCTGGGCGCCGGCCTCGGCGCCGGCCTGGGCGCCGGCCTCGGCGCCGGCCCGGCGATCAGCGGCACGATCTGGCTGGCGAGCCCGGTGCCGGCGATCCACAGCAGCACGACGCCGAACACGACCGAAAGCTAGCGGTGCCATTTGCGCATCGTCGAGTCCAGCTATTGCGAATTGTTCGCATCTAAAAGCAGGTTGCGATGCGTCGCGCAAGCCCGTTGCCGGGCGCGTGTCGCAGCGGTGCCGTTGCGGGCGGAAGTTCACGATGTTCAGCGATTTCGGCGTTTTTCGTGCAGTTCCCCGACAGGCAGCGAAGGTAATGCGATCAAGCTGAATCGAGGCGGGGGCGGCGGCCATGCCGCAGGCATATCCCGGAACCCTGGCTGTAGGACAGGCGCGATACAGCGCTGCCGACGGGGTCGAATCCGACGCTTCCCGCCTTGCCGACCGCCGGGCGGGGCCGTAGATTGCCGCCATGACCAGCTACTGCGTTGCCGAGCCGCAGGCGCAATGGCTCACCGAGCAAGTCGCCGCCGGCGCGGCGGCGGAAGACGATCTGACGAACATCCTCGCCACCGGCGCCGAACTGTTCGGGCGCTAAGTCGCCGAAGATTGACGATCCGGCCTTGCCGATGCCCTCGACCTGCTGTGCCGCCACCCGAAGGCAGGGCGTGCTCGCGCCGATCTGGCGCCGGAGCTGCGAGGTTGGACCTACCGCAGCCACATCCTGCTCTGCATCGCGACCGACAAGGTGTTTTAATATCTGAAATACGAGAGTGGTTTGTTTGGCTACAGTTGTTTTAAGATGCGCGGCCTCGTTTTCAGGAGTCGGCATTTACCGCACCACTTCTATGTAATCGCGCCATGCGTTCATGATCTTCGGCTGCCGGTTAACCTCAATCGGTATCAGATCGATGGCCGAGGAATAACTTGGATCGCCAGCTAGATGGCGGGTGCCAACGAGCATCCGCATCGTTTGGATCTGCAGCGTGCGCTTGTTCCGCCGTGCATCTACGGCAAGAGAAGAGCCCACTGCAAGAACCGGTCCAAAAAGAATCGCGAACAGAGTCGCCCAGTCGAGCAACTTCCGTCCCCGATATAGCTGGTCCTGCATCACGCAATTCCTCGGGCCAAACAATTCACTTTTATTGTTATCGTTACCGGGTTTGCGGCCGACAACCCCAGCTGCCTCGAGCGCATTTCTGCGTCCCTTAACAGCACTCCCCCGACCCCGCTCGCGCAGACCCGTTAGTCGCCGTCTCCCCGTGGGGAGAGGGTTATTCTGCCGCAACTCCCAGCAGCCCGCCCTGTTCTTCCTCGTTGGCCGGCAGTGCCAGGCTCATTGCCTTGGCGCCCTTGCGGGCGTCGAAGGCGTCCCAGACTTCGTTCCAATTGCCCTTGGTCGCGGCCTTCGAATATTCGGTCGAGCGGGCTTCGAAGAAATTGGCATGCTCGACACCGTTCAGCAGCGGCGTCAGCCACGGCAGCGGGTGTTCCTCGATCATGTAGATCGGCTGCAGGCCGAGCTGCTTCAGGCGCCAGTCGGCGATGAAGCGGACATATTTCTTGATGTCCTTCGGCGTCATCCCCGGCACCGGGCCCATTTCGAAGGCGAGATCGATGAAGGCATCCTCCAGCCGCACCGTCTTCTGGCAGACGTCGGCAATGTCGTCGCGGATCTTCGAGGTCAGCACGCCGGTTTCGGCGCAAAAGGCGTGGAACAGCTTGATGATGCCTTCGCAGTGCAGCGATTCATCGCGCACCGACCAGCTGACGATCTGGCCCATGCCCTTCATCTTGTTGAAGCGCGGGAAGTTCATCAGCATCGCGAAGCTGGCGAACAGCTGCAGGCCTTCGGTGAAGCCACCGAACATCGCCAGCGTACGCGCGATGTCGGCATCGTTCTCGACTCCGAAATCGGCCATATATTCATGCTTGTCGCGCATTTCCTTGTAGTTGAGGAAGGCGCTGTATTCGCTTTCGGGCATCCCGATCGTATCGAGCAGATGGCTGTAGGCAGCGATATGGATCGTCTCCATGTTGCTGAACGCTGCCAGCATCATCTTGACTTCGGTCGGCTTGAACACCCGGCCGTATTTTTCGTGATAGCAATCCTGCACCTCGACATCGGCCTGGGTGAAGAAGCGGAAGATCTGCGTCAGCAGGTTGCGCTCATGCTCCGTCAGCTTCTGCGCCCAGTCGCGGCAATCCTCGCCCAGGGGAACTTCCTCCGGCATCCAGTGAATCTGCTGCTGACGCTTCCAGAAATCATAGGCCCAGGGATATTCGAAGGGCTTGTACGACTTGGAGGACTTGAGAAGAGACATGCGATTTTCCTACTTGGCGGTTTCAGGGCCGAACGAGACGGCGGTTTCGAGATACCAGGGCACGGCAACCCCATTACGTGTGGCCGGCGTGAACGTCGCGCGCGTCAACAGCGCATGGCACGCCGCCGTGTCGAGCCGGGCAAAGCCGCTGCCGGCGACGACCTTGCAATCCTTCGCCGCGCCATCGGCAGCGATGGTCAGACGAACCCGGGCCGTGCCGGCTTCGCCCTGCGCCAGTTGCAGCGCCGGATAGGTGACGGCGACGAGCTTCGGTTCGGTGATCGCCGGGGCTGCGGCGGCGAGGAAGAACAGGATGCCTCCGGCGGCTGCGGCCGTGGGCCCCAGACCCCATTTTTTCCTGCGACGCATCGATGCCCCCTCAGGTGAACCCGAACGAAATGGGGTCCGGGGCCCAAGGCCCCAGCCGCCGGAGGCAAAACGACAGCCGCCGGAGGCAAAACGACAGCCGCCGGAGGCAAAAAGACAGCCGCCGGAGGCACTCTTGCCCTGATGACCGGTTGGGAGGGGGTCGTGGGCGCAAGTCGTGGAAATCACGCCCACGGCCCCCTCGCCGTCCCGCGCGGCCGGAGCCGTGCGGGTCCCGCGAACCGGCGAACCGGCCCGGCGGTCATGCCCTACTGACAGGCAAGGCATTCGTCGTAATCCTTGGCTTCGGCGCGCATCACCGGGCGTTCGGCGGTGTTGTCCGCCTCTACGCCGCCAGCGAAACCGGCACGCTGGATGCTCATCGAACGCAGATAATAGAGCGATTTGATGCCGAGTTCCCAGGCGCGGTAGTGCAGCATGAGGAGATCCCATTTTTCGACATCGGCCGGGATGAACAGGTTCAGCGACTGCGCCTGGTCGATATAGGGCGTGCGATCGCCGGCGAGTTCGAGCAGCCAGCGCTGATCGATCTCGAACGCCGTGCGATACACCGCCTTTTCATCGGCATTCAGGAAATCGAGGTGCTGCACCGATCCGCCCATTTCGAGAATCGAGTTCCACACCGCTTCGCTGTTCTTGGCTTTTTCGATCAGCAGCTTTTCGAGATACGGATTGCGCACCACGAAGCTGCCCGACAGCGTCTTGTGGGTGTAGACGTTGGCGGGGATCGGTTCGACGCAGGCGCTGGTGCCGCCGGCGATGATGCTGATGCTGGCGGTCGGCGCGATTGCCATCTTGCAGCTGAACCGTTCCATGACGCCCATGTCGGCGGCATCGGGGCACGGCCCGCGTTCGACAGCGAGCGCCATCGACGCCTGGTCGACGCCCGAGCGGATTTGGCGGAAGATCTTCATGTTCCACGATTTCGCCATGGCGCCTTCGAAGGCCAGCCCGCGCGCCTGGAAGAAGCTGTGCAACCCCATGACGCCGAGGCCGACCGAACGCTCGCGCATCGCGGCATAGCGGGCCCGCTCCATTTCGGGTTCGGCGCGATCGATGTAATCCTGCAGGACGTTGTCGAGGAAGCGCATGCAATCCTCGATGAAGCGCGGGTCGCCGTTCCACTGGTCCCAGGTTTCGAGGTTGAGCGACGACAGGCAGCACACCGCGGTGCGATCGACGCCGTGGTGATCGGGGCCGGTCGGCAGGGTGATTTCCGAACACAGGTTCGACGTCGAAACCTTCAGCCCGAGGTCGCGCTGGTGCTTGGGCATGGTGTCGTTCACATGATCGATGAAGACGATATAGGGTTCCCCGGTGGCCAGCCGCGTTTCGACAAGCTTGGTGAACAGCGCGCGGGCATCGACCTGGCCGCGGCGTTCGCCGGTCTTGGGGCTGACCAGATCGAAGGTGGTGCCGTCGCGCACGGCCTCCATGAAGGCATCGGTGACCAGCACGCCGTGGTGGAGGTTCAGCGCCTTGCGGTTGAAATCGCCCGAGGGTTTGCGGATTTCGAGAAAGTCCTCGATTTCCGGGTGCGAGACGTCGAGGTAGACGGCGGCCGAACCGCGGCGCAGCGAGCCCTGGCTGATGGCCAGGGTGAGCGAATCCATGACGCGGACGAAGGGGATGATGCCGCTCGTTTTGCCGTTGAGGCCGACGGGTTCTCCGATGCCGCGCACCCGGCCCCAATAGGTGCCGATGCCGCCGCCGCGCGAGGCGAGCCAGACATTCTCGTTCCAGGTGCCGACGATGCCTTCGAGGCTGTCGGAAACGCTGTTGAGATAGCAGGAGATCGGCAGGCCGCGCCCGGTGCCGCCGTTGGACAGCACCGGCGTGGCCGGCATGAACCACAGCTGCGAGATATGGTCGTAGAGGCGCTGGGCATGGCCGGCATCGTCGGCATAGGCAGCAGCGACGCGAGCGAACAGGTCCTGGTAGCTTTCGCCGGGAAGCAGGTAGCGATCGTCCAGCGTGTCCTTGCCGAAATCGGTGAGCAGCGCGTCGCGCGAGCGATCGACGGTGACCGGGAATTTCCACGGCATCACCTCGTTCGACGCGCGGCGAGCCGCCGGAGCGGCCGCTACCGGCGCTGCGCTGCTGGCGATGCTTTCCATCGCTTCGAGGACTGCCGTGTCGCTCATGCCGTCACCTGCCCGAAAATCGTTCACCAATTCACTCCCGAAACCCTCGACGCCGACCCCCGGTTGCTCGCGCAGCGCGAGTCGGGCCCAGCAGAATAGAATGAGAACAAACAGGGATCACGCACCAAATCGCATCGGCGGCGATATATCCCCGTGATTCACAGCCGGTGTCGCCCGACGGCTTGTCCTCCCCCTCACCCAAAGCCACAACCACTTGTGTCATCGCTTCGTTCCCGGGCTACAGATTGTGCCTATCCGCGCGTGGTAAGCAAGCGACTTTTCTGTCGCGCCGGGCAATTCAGGGGCTTGCCAACAAGGTCAATATCTTGGCGGCGACGGCTTGACCAACAGCGCCAGCCGGCGCGGGAGGCGATGCCGGCCGGCGATGGACCGGCGCTGCCCCGGTGCCTATGAACGCGCTGGAACAGAGTGTTTCGCCTGCCCCCGAAAAGGTGCCGCCATGCCGCTGATTGCCCAGGCCGATGTCATCGAATCCGTCGCCGATGCGTTGCAGTTCATCAGCTATTACCACCCCATGGACTATATCCGTGCGCTCGGCCGCGCGCATCACCTTGAAGAAAGCCCGGCAGCAAAGGACGCCATCGCCCAGATCCTGACCAACAGCCGCATGTGCGCGGAGGGCCACCGCCCGATCTGCCAGGACACCGGCATCGTCGTCGCCTTCGTCAAGGTCGGCATGAACGTTCGATTTGCCGATGCAACGATGAGCCTGGCGGCCATGATCGACGAGGGCGTGCGCCGGGCCTATCTTCACCCCGAAAACCGCCTGCGCGCCTCGATCGTGGCGGACCCGGCGTTCGGGCGAACCAACACCCGCGACAACACGCCGGCGGTGACGCATGTCGAGCTGGTGCCCGGCGACGTGCTCGACATCACCGTCGCGGCCAAGGGCGGCGGCAGCGAGAACAAGACCAAGTTCGCCATGCTCAACCCCAGCGATTCGATCCGCGACTGGGTGCTGGAGATGGTGCCGAAGATGGGGGCCGGCTGGTGCCCGCCGGGGATGCTGGGAATCGGCATCGGCGGCACGGCGGAAAAGGCGATGCTGCTCGCCAAGGAATCGCTGATGCTGCCGATCGACATGGCTGAGCTTAAGGCACGCGGCGCCCGATCGAAGCTGGAGGAACTGCGCATCGAGCTGCATGACGCGGTCAACGATCTCGGCATCGGTGCGCAGGGGCTGGGCGGGCTGGCGACGGTGCTCGACGTCAAGATTCTCGATTGCCCGACGCATGCAGCATCGAAACCGATCGCCATGATCCCCAATTGCGCCGCGACGCGCCACGCGCACTTCGTCCTCGATGGCTCGGCGCCAGCCTATCTGGAACCGCCGCGGCTCGCCGACTGGCCGCAGGTCGACTGGCGGCCATCGAAGCAGGCGATCCCGGTCGATCTCGACACGCTGACGCCGGCGATCGTCGCTTCCTGGAAGCCGGGCGACCGGCTGCTGCTGAGCGGCCGCATGCTTACCGGCCGCGATGCAGCGCACAAGCGGATGACCGACATGCTGGCGCGCGGCGAAGCGCTGCCGGTCGATTTCACCAACCGCGTCATTTATTATGTCGGCCCGGTCGATCCGGTGCGCGATGAAGTCGTCGGCCCCGCCGGCCCGACGACAGCCACCCGCATGGACAAGTTCACCGAAACCATGCTGGCCAAGACCGGCCTCATCGCCATGGTCGGCAAGGCCGAACGCGGCCCCGCCGGCATCGAGGCGATCGCCCGCCACAAGGCCGCTTATCTGATGGCGGTGGGCGGCGCCGCCTATCTGGTGTCGAAAGCCATAAAGGCGTCGCGGGTGGCGGCGTTCGAGGACCTCGGCATGGAAGCGATCTACGAATTCACCGTGCGCGACATGCCCGTCACGGTGGCGGTCGATTCCACCGGAGAAAGTGTCCACGCGACGGGGCCGCTGGTGTGGCGGGACAGGATCGCCGCAGCAAAGGCGTTGGCAATCGCGTGAGGCGCCATAGCGGATCGTTCATTGCCGGTGCAGGCTTGCGAGCGCAACTTTCGGTGATGGGGACCCGCCGAAACATTTCCGCCGCGACCAGCTTGCTGATGCTGGCGTCTTGTACCGCACCCGCCGCTCGCCCCGGGCTGGGTGTCGGCAGTGCGACGCCTACCGTGCCGGCCGCCGTTGCCGAAGCGGAACGCCAGGCACGCGCCGATGCGGCCGCCGCTTCCGCGCCGATGCCCGAACTGGTGCCGGCGATGGCGCCGGTGTGGCGGCTGCGTTCGGTGCTGAACGCTGCGGCGCTAAGCTGCCGGCTGGCCGGCGATACGGCGATGGTGGCGCGATACAACCAGCTGCTTCGCCACCACCGCGCCGCGCTGGCGACGGCCTATGCCGCCGAACAGGATCGCTATCGCCGCAGCCATGGTGCCGCCTGGCAGCGCGTGCAGGACACCGAAATGACACGCATCTACAATCACTATGGCAGCATCGGCGGCAGTCCGCGCTTTTGTGCCGCCGCGGCATCGATTGCCGGCGATGCCATCGCTGCCGATCCCGATGCGCTGCCACGGCTGGCCGCAGCGGTGCTGCCGGCGCTGCTCGGCCGGCCGGCGGGTGCGGCGGCGCGCTGACCGGCCTGTGTCGCGGCGACTTATCTGCTAGACTGAAAGCGATGAAAGCGTTGGCACCCCCATCTCCCGCCCGGCTGTGGCTGCGGATCGAGGACTTCCTGCTTCTGGAAGAAGCGGGCGTCCTTGCCGGCTATGCCAAGTCCGAGCTGGTCGATGGGGAGGTCATCACGTTGAATTCGCAGCACTTGCCGCACGCCAAGGCGCAATCTCGCCTGCTCGTTCGTCTAACGGTTGCGATCGAACAACGGCTGCTTCCCCTGATAGCCGTCGTCGAGTGTTCGATTTCAATGCCGCCGCACGATATGCCCGAACCCGATATCGTTGTCGCCCGCGACACGGGCGGGAATGGTGCCCTGCCCCTATCCTCCGTGCTGATTGCTGTTGAGATCGCAGCCACGACCCGCGCCTTCGATCTGGGTCGCAAGGCCGAGCTTTACGCCCGCCACCGCGTGCCCGAATATTGGGTGATCGACCTCGAAACCCGCAGCTGGGTGCGCCATGCCGATCCCGGTATCGAGGGCTATGCCCGGCGCGACAGCGGGGCTTTCGGTGAGCCGCTGGCCGCCGTGACGATTCCCGGTCTCGCCGTCGCCACCACCGATCTCGCCTGATACCCATCAGATGCTGCACGACTTGCGCCCCGCGGCGGTGATTTTCGACATGGACGGCCTGCTGCTCGACAGCGAACGCGTCTGTCGAGACCTGCTGAAACAGGTCTGCGCCGCCATGGGCCCCGAGCCGGGCTATGCCATGTCCGACGATCTGTTCGCGAGCCTGATCGGCGTTCCCGAAGACGGCAACCGCCGCCAGCTCGCCGCTGTCTATGGCCCGGATTTCGATTATGACGCGATGAACGCCGGCTATCACGCCCGCCGCGAAGCGGATTTCGCGGGTGGCGTGCCGCTGAAAGCCGGCGCGCTCGCGGCCGTCGCGGCGGCGCGCGCGCTCGGCCTGCCCACTGCCGTGGCGACATCGACGCTGCGCCGCCATGCCGAACCGGCGCTGGCGCAGGCCGGCATCGCGCCGCTGCTGAACGCGCTGGTGCCGCGCGACGACGCCCCGCGCGGCAAGCCCTTCCCGGACCTCTACCTCGAAGCCGCCCGCCGGATCGGCGTTGCCCCCGGTGACTGCCTGGCGCTGGAGGACAGCTACAACGGCGTTCGCGCCGCCCACGCCGCGGGCGTGCCGGTGATCATGGTGCCCGACCTGCTCGCCCCGACCGACGAGATGCGCGCGCTGGCGATTGCGGTGATGCCCGACCTGTTCGCCGTCATCGACTGGCTGCAGCGGCCCTGACAAAGCCGCTTGCCCCGGCGCGGGCCTCCGGTCCACGATGGTTGCCAGACGTTCGAGGATCCTTCATGCACCGTTTCGCCCCCCTTGTGCTGGCAGCGCCCGCTCTCACCGCCGCCCTGATCTTCGCAGCGCCCCTCGCGGCACAATCCGTCGCCATCCCGGCGGCGATCACTGCCGAAAACGTGCCCGCCATTCCGGCGAGCCTTGCCGATGCCGTTCGCCCCTATCTCGAATATCGCACCGCGGCTTTTCAGGACTGGGACCCGGTCTCGCGCGGCATGATCGTCGCCACTCGTTTCGGCAATGCGGCGCAATTGGCTCGCATCGCGACGCCCGGCGGCGATCGCCGCCAGATCAGTTTCGAGAACGAGCCGATTTCGGGTGCCGGCCTGTCGAAATCCGGCGATGCGCTGGTGCTGACCAAGGATGTCGGCGGCGGCGAGTTCTTCCAGCTCTACCGACTCGACAATGGCCGGCTGACGCTGCTGACCGATGGCAAGAGCCGCAACACCGGCGCCACCTGGTCGCATGACGGCCGGCTGGTCGGCTATGCCTCCACGCGCCGCAACGGCAGCGACGGCGACCTTTATGTCGTCGATCCGCGCGACCCCGCGAGCAACCGCCTCGTCGTGCAGGTCAAGGGCGGCGGCTGGAGTTTCGAGGATTTCAGCAACGATGGCCGCACCGCGCTGGTCAGCCAGCGGCTGTCGATCGAGCGCAGCGAACTCCATCGCCTCGATCTTGCCAGCGGCGCTCTTACCCGCCTCGACCGGCCCGGCCCGGCGGTAGCGGTGCCCAAGGTTGTCCATGGCCCTGGCGGCGTGCTGTGGGCGCTTTCGGATCGCGATAGCGACACCCAGCGGCTGGTTACGATGGATGACCGCGGCGGCATGACGGTCAAATATGGCGACCGGAGGGATGTCGAGGATTTCGACCTTTCCGACGATGGCAGCTTCGTCGCCATCACCGTCAACGAAGCCGGTGCTTCGAAACTGCGCATCCTCGATGCGGCATCCGGCGCGGTTCGCGGCGAGGCGAAGCTGCCCGCCGGCGTCATCACCGGGCTGAAGGTCGCAACATGGGGCGCGATCGGCTTCAGCCTCGCCAGCGCCACTTCGCCGGCCGATGCGTGGAGCGTCGATCCGGTGACGCTCGCCGCCACCCGCTGGACCAACAGCGAAACCGGCGGGCTCGATGCCGGCCGCAATCGCGAGCCAGAGCTGGTGAAGGTCAAGTCGTTCGACGGGCTGGAGGTTTCGGGCTTTCTCTACAGCCCCGATCCGGCGCGTTTCCCCGGCAAGCGGCCGCTGGTGATCGATATTCATGGCGGGCCGGAGGGCCAGACGCGGCCGGGCTACATCGGCCGCACCAATTATCTGGTGGGCGAAGCCGGCATCGCGGTGTTCTATCCCAATGTCCGCGGCTCCACCGGCTATGGCCGAAAGTTCGTCGGCCTCGATAACGGGCCGTGGCAGCGGGAGAACACGGTGAAGGATATCGGCGCGTTTCTGGACGCGCTGGCGGCGCGGCCCGATATCGATGCGGGCCGCATTGCAGAAACCGGCGGCAGCTATGGCGGTTACATGTGCCACGCCACCGCCATAGCCTATGGCGCGCGGCTACGCTCGGCGCTGTGCCTGCGCGCCATTTCGAACTTCGTGACGCTGCTGGAGAATACCGAAAGCTATCGCCGCGACCTTCGCCGCGTCGAATATGGCGACGAGCGCGACCCGAAGGCCCGCGCCAAGCTGACCGAGATCTCGCCGCTGACGCGGGCATCGGAACTGAATATCCCGCTTATGCTGGTGACCGGCAGCAACGACCCGCGCGTCAAGCCATCGGAAAGCTATCAGATGGCCGAGGCGGTGCGCCGCAACGGCGGGCCGGTATGGCATGTCATCGCCGACAACGAGGGCCATGGTTTCCAGAAGAAGGAAAACCTCGACTATCAGTTCCTGGCGACAGTGACCTTCTGGCAGACGACGCTGCTGAATTAGGGCCGGTTCCGTTTCGGACGATCGGGGCGCGGCCCGCCGGCCCTCGCCGGGTCAGACCAGCACGCGATCCGGTGCGGCCACCTCGTCCAGCACGGTCTCGCGATCGAGCTCGAGCAGCGGCTTGATGAGGCCGTCGCGCAGATCATAGACCCAGCCGTGGAGTTTGACGTCACGGCCGGCGGCAAAGGCCGTCTGGACCGTCGTGGTGCGGGCCAGGTGCAGCAGCTGGTCGCGAACATTGCATTCGACGAGCCGGTTGTGGCGCCCTTCCGCATTGTCGATGGCATCTATTTCTGTCGCATGGGCATCATAGACATCGCGGGCGTGGGCCAGCCATGCGCCGACCGGGCCTGCCGGCGGCCCGTCGAGCGCCGCCTTGATGCCGCCGCAGCCATAATGGCCGCAGACGACAAGCTGATCGACGCCCAGCGTGCCGACGGCAAACTCGATCACCGCCATCAGATTGGCGTCGTCGTGCTGGACAAGATTGGCGATGTTGCGATGGACGAACAGCCCGCCGGGCTGGGCCTGGGTGAACTGGTCGGGCGCTACCCGGCTGTCCGAACAGCCGATCCACAGGAAGGCCGGTTTCTGGCCATCGACATGGCGCCGGAAGACCTGCGGATCTTCGGCGAGCTGTTCGGCCGCCCAGGCACGGTTGTGAAGCAGCAGCTGTTCGATTTCCTGCATGACGAGGCTTTCAGGTAGCGCGCGCGCGGGTGAGCGGCGCCCGGATCAACGCCGCACTGCGGCCGAGAGGATCGCCCTTGATGACGACGCGCAAGCTGCGAAATTCCGCCGATTTCACAAAAGCGTTGATGATGTCGATATTGTCGAGATCGACATAATTGGTCGCCGAAAGATCGACGAGCACCGTGCGCCCATCGGGCACGGCGGCCAGCGCCGCCTGCAACTGCGGCTTGTGAACGAAATACAGGTTGCGCCGCGCTCGAACCATCACGGCATCGCCGTTTTCGACGACGGTCAACGCGTCGGCGATGTTGCGGCGGATGACGAACGCCAGGCCGATCGTGAGGCCGACGAGGATGCCGATCAGCAGATCGGTCAGCAGGATGGCAACCACAGTGGCGACAAAGGGGATAAACTGCGTCCAGCCCTGGCGCCAGCGTTCGATGAACAGCGCCGGCTTGGCCAGCTTGTAACCGGTGGCGATCAGGATCGCCGCCAGCGCCGACAGCGGGATGAGGTTGAGCACCGCCGGGATCAGCGCGACGCTGAGCAGCAGCCATACGCCGTGCAGGATCGCCGACAGCTTCGACGTCGCGCCGGCGTCGACATTGGCCGACGACCGCACGATGACCGAAGTGACCGGGATGCCGCCGAGCAGCCCGGAGACGAGATTGCCCGAGCCTTGTGCCAGCAGCTCGCGGTTCTTGTCGGTGACGCGGCGTTCCGGGTCGATCTCGTCGATGGCCTTGACGCTGAGCAGCGATTCGAGGCTGGCGACGATGGCCAGCGTGATCGCCGTGGTCCACACCGCCGGCGTTACCGCGGCACCGAAATCGGGCAGCCGCAGCAGTGCCACCAGCCCGGCGGCGGAGCCTGCCACCGGCACGGCGACCAGATGGCTGGCAGCGATGGCGAGACCCGGCGCAAAGGCCTGGAAGGCTGCGTTGGCGCCGACGCCGAAAGCGACGACGACGAGCGGCCCCGGCAGCAGCTTGAGCGGGCCCTGCTTGGGCTTTGCCTTGTCCCACCAGAACAGGAAGACGAGGCTGACGGCGGCAATCAGCAGCGCGCCGACCTGCAGATCGTTGGCCAGCATGTCATAAAGCGCGGTGAAGGTGTTGCCGCCACCGGGCTGGTTGAAGCTGAAATCGCCCTCGGGGTCGCCATCATAGCCGACGGCATGGGGAAGCTGTTTCAGGATCAGCAGCAGCCCGATGGCAGCGAGCATGCCGGTGATCACCGCCGATGGCACGAATTCGGCCAGCACCCCGGCCCGGCTGATCGACAGGCCGATCTGCAGCACGCCGGCGATGCAGACGGCGAGCAGGAAAGCTTCATAGCTCGGCAGGCTTTCGATGGCGACGAGAACGATCGCCGAAAGCCCGGCGGCCGGGCCACTGACCGACAGCGGCGAGCGGCTGATCGCACCGACGACGATACCGCCGACGACGCCGGCGACCAGCCCGGCGAACAGCGGCGCCCCGGAAGCAAGCGCAATGCCGAGGCACAGCGGCAGCGCCACCAGCGCCACCACGATCGATGCCGGCACATCCGCTCGCCAGTCGCCGAAGCGGCTCATCTGCATCTCCCGAGGAATATTTCACGGCCCGAAGCAAGACTGATGTCACGCTGAAGGGTGACCGCAGCCGGCTAAATATCCTGTAATCCCACCGCTGTCCACGTAGCACCGGCTGGTATCCGGGGGCGATCATCGTGCCCGGCCACCGGGTCACCGGCTGCAGCGCCGGTGGTGCCGCACTTGCTTCGCCAACGACGAGACGGCAAATCAATTGCCATGGAAAAGAAATCCCCCCTGCAAGCGGTCATCGTGCCGGTGACGCCCCTGCAACAGAACTGCACCCTGTTGTGGTGCACCGAAACCATGCGCGGCGCCTTCACCGATCCGGGCGGCGACCTCGATCGGCTGAAATCGGTGGCGAAACAACATGGCGTGACCATCGAGAAACTGCTGATCACCCATGGCCACATCGATCATTGCGGACTGGCCGGGGTGCTGGCGACCGAGCTTGGCGTGCCGATCGAAGGCCCGCACCCCGATGACAAGTTCTGGATCGACATGGCCCCCGGGGTCGGTGCCCAATATGGCATCGCCGGCGCGGCGGCTTTCACCCCCGATCGCTGGCTGCACCATGGCGACCAGGTTACCGTCGGCAACCTGGTGTTCGATGTGCTGCACTGCCCGGGCCATACGCCCGGGCATGTCGTGTTCCATCACGCGCCGTCCGATCTCGCCATCGTCGGCGACGTGCTGTTCCAGGGATCGATCGGGCGCACCGATTTTCCGCGCGGCGACCACCAGGCGCTGATCGCATCGATCACGCGGCATCTGTGGCCGCTGGGCGACCAGACTGCCTTTGTGCCCGGCCATGGCCCGATGTCGACCTTCGGCCGCGAACGCGCGACCAATGCGTTCGTCGCCGATGCCGTGCTGGCCTGACAGGCCGCTGCCGTCGCCGCGAGCGCACCCTTGTTGACACCCCGGTCTTGAAACCCGTGTTGAAACCCGTGTTGAAACCCGTGTTGAAACCGGCATGGTGAGACCGCCGCACCGCTGGGGCGTCTGGCTTTCCGGGCTGGCCGCGGCACCGGCCGCATGGGGCCTGCTGTTGCTGGCCGGCGCGATCCTCGAAAGGCAGGCGGTCGTGCCGATCGGCGCGGATGCCGTTGCCGGGCCTGTGCTGCAAGCCGGTTCCGGGCTGGTGCCGGGGCTGGTCATCGGTGCATCGGGCGCGCTGCTGCTGTTCGCGCTGGTTGGCAACATGCTGCTGGCCTTTGGCACCGGCCGCCGCTCCTTCCTGTGGTACGCCGGCTGGGCGGCACTTGTCCCGGTGTGGGCGATTTTCGAACTGCAATTGTCGCTGATCGTCTTTCCCGGGCTGTCACCGATGCAAAGCCTCGATATCGGTGGCTTTGCTGCAATACTCGCGGTGGTTGCCGCCGGCATCGGGTTGACCGAAGCGCTGCGCCACGACGTGCCGCAGCGTCTGGCGCGATGGCTGCGGATCGCGGCGGCGGCGGTGCTTGTCGCCGGCATCGCCCATGCCTTCGATACGGGGCCTTATGTTGCGCTGGTGGCATCGTTCCGCGAATTCGCCGTTGTCACGGCCGCGACCCTCGCCGGCGCCGCGTGCCGGTTGGCGTGGCACCGGAACCAGGAAGCGCATGATTTCGCGATTTCGTTCAGCCTGCCGACACTGGCGATGATCGGCACCTTGCAGATGCCGTTCCTGCCGAAGCTGCCGGCGGCAAGTGGCAATTACGTCGTGCTGATCGCCTGCGCGGTGCAGACATTCGGCCTGATGCTGATTGCCGCGCGCCGGCTTTTCGTCATCCAGCGGGAGCGCGATGCCGCGCTGTATCAACAACATGCACTTACCGAACTGGCCGAACGCGATCCCCTGACCGGCCTTTACAACCGGCGCGGCTTCGTTCGCCGTGCCGATGCGCTGCTGGCGCGCACCGCGGGCGCCGCCATGGTACTGATCGACCTCGATCGCTTTAAGCAGGTCAACGACAGCCATGGCCATGACGTCGGCGACCGGTTGCTGCGTGCCACCGCAGATGCCCTGCGCGAGGCGGGTGGCGGCGCGCTGCTCGGCCGGCTCGGCGGCGAGGAATTCGCCGCCGTCATCGCCGATTGCAGCGATGCTCCGGGCCTCGCCGAACGACTGCGGCTTGCGGTCGGCGCCGTGGCCCTTCCGGATGTGGCGCCGGCGGTCGCCATCACCGCCAGTGCCGGCGTTTCGGCCGGACACGGCCCGCGTGCCTTCCTTACCGCCTATCGCGCCGCCGATCGGGCGCTGTTCGCCGCCAAGCGCGCCGGCCGCGATTGCAGCCGCGACGATCACGAACAGCCGGTGGTCGTCGCCGGAGCGCTGGCCTGATCGCAACCCCTATCGCCGACCCGTTCGCAACCGGGCGGCGCCCTGTCCGTTGTGACTGCCGAAGCAGAAACGCAAAAAAGGGACACGAAAATGGACAAGGACCGCATCGAAGGCGCCGCGACCAATGCCGGCGGCAAGATCAAGGAAGGCGTCGGCAAGCTGATCGGCGACAGCAGGCTGGAGACCGAAGGCAAGCTCGACCAGGTCGAAGGCAAGGTGCAGAACACCGTCGGCGGCGCCAAGGATGCCGTTCGCGACGCAGTTGACGGGCCCGACCGCCGCTGAGCCCTGCCCCAGAGACCGAAAACCGGCGCCGCGGACGCAAGCCCGCGGCGCCGGTTTGCGTTTGCGCGCGTCAGTTGGCCGGCGCGGCCGGGCCGAACTTCGGTGCCTTGTCGCCGAGCAGCTTGTAGCTGCGTTCGTACCATTTCGATTCAGGGTAGTTGCGGCCGAGTACGGCGGCGGCCTTGCGAGCTTCCTCCGGAATGCCGAGCGCCAGATAGCATTCGACCAGCCGGTGCAGCGCTTCGGCGGTGTGGCTGGTGGTGTCGTAGCGATCGACTTCGGTGCGGAACCGGCTGATCGCGGCCAGATACAGCGCCTGTTTCTGGTAGAAGCGGCCGATTTCCATCTCCTTGCCGGCGAGGTGATCGCGGGTGAGGTCGATCTTCAACCGGGCGTCGGCGGCATAATCGCTGTTCGGATAGCGCCGGATCAGCTCGCCGAGCGCGTCGAGCGCCTGCTGGGTGATGCGCTGGTCCCGCTCCACCGCCGAAATCTGCTCGTAATAGCTGACGGCGATCATGTAATAGGCATAGGGCGCTTCGCGGCTGCCGGGGTGCAGTGACAGAAACCGCTGTGCCGAACCGATGGCTTCGCCATATTGGCCCGAGACATAATAGCTGAACGCGCTCATCAACTGCGCGCGGCGGGCCCAGACCGAATAGGGATGCTGGCGTTCGACCTCGTCGAATTGCGCTGCCGCCAGCTTGTAGTTGCGCTTGTCGAGCGTGTCCTTGGCGACGCGATAGAGCGTTTCGACATCGCGGGCGATATAGGCGCGATCCTTCTTTATCTTGTTGCCACCGCCGCAGCCGGACAGCGCCAGCGCAGCAACAAGGACGAGAGCGGGACCGCGAAACGCGCGAGACATGACCATGGCGGCAGCTTTAGCCCAGTCGCCGCGGATTCCCAAGACCTGCGGCGCGCTGCTCACGATGCTCCGAGGTCATCGCGGGCTCGACCCGGCACCCGGCTTCCTCGCGCCGCGGCGCAGCGCGATTACCGCCCGCGCAGCGCGATTACCGCCCGCGCAGCGCGAGTACCGCCCGCGCAGCGCGATTACCGCCCGCGCAGCGCGATTAGCGCCCGCGCAGCGCGATATCGCCCAGATGCTGCCACGGCCCGTCGAGGTAGCGCCACAGCGCCAGTGCCACCACCCGCGTTTCGAAGGCAGCGAACCCGGCGCCGACTTCGGCAAGGCAGGCCCGCGCTTCCGCCGGTGTCGCCTTGTTCTGGATGGTGACATGGGGATCGAAGCCGCTGCGATCCTGCGCGATGAGCAGCCCGGCCCAGCCATCGGCGAGTTCGGCGCGCAGCCCGACGAGTTCCGGCGACACCAGTCGCAGCGCCGTGCCGTGGCCGAGCGATCTGACCGCCGCCACCGTCACCGGCAGCGGCGCCAGGCTGCCGCAAAGCTGTTTCATCCGCCGCTTCGCCGCATCGAATTCGCTGCCCGGCAACTGGTGGAACAGCGAGACGTGCGCCGGCACCTGGTTGCGGGTCGGCGGGTACCAGCGCCGCCGCAACGCCTCCAGCCGCGCCATCACCACGGGTTCGAGCAGCGCGGTGACGATGATCGGCATCCGCGCCGCCCGCTCGCGAACCGGGTCGGCGGCGGGCGGCGGCATGGCTGTCACATGTCCCCCGGCCGGCGGCGGATGACCAGATTGCGGATCTCGGTCATATCCTCCATCGCGAAGCGGATGCCCTCGCGGCCCAGGCCGGAATCCTTGACTCCGCCATAGGGCATGTTGTCGACGCGGAAGCTCGGCACGTCGTTGATGACGACTCCGCCGACCTCCAGCCGGTCCCAGGCTTTCAGCATGTGGAACAGGTCGCGCGTGAAGACGCCGGCCTGCAGGCCGAACTTGCTGTCGTTGACCTCGTCCAACGCTGCGTCGAAATCGCTGAAGCGCGAGAAGAACGCCACCGGACCGAAGGCTTCCTCTGCATAAAGCGGGGTGTTGCGGGGCACATTCTCGAGCAGCGTCGCAGCCAGCATCGCGCCGTCGCGTGTACCGCCGCACAGCAGCGTGGCGCCGGCGGCACGCGCCTGCGCGATCCAGTCGTCGAGGCGCGCGGCTTCCTTCACGTCGATCATCGGGCCGATGAAGGTCGCTTCGTCGCTCGGGTTGCCGGCGATCAGCTTCGACGTTTTCGCCACCAGCAGGTCGCGAAACGCTTCGTAGATGTCGTCATGGACGATGATGCGCTGCACGCCGATGCACGACTGGCCGGACTGGTAGAAAGCGCCGAACACGGTGCGCGTCGCGGCATCCTCCAGATCGGCATCGCGGTCGATGATCACCGCGGCGTTGCCGCCCAGTTCGAGCACGACCTTCTTCTTGCCGGCGCGGGCCTTCAGCTCCCAGCCGACCGCCGGCGATCCGGTGAACGACAGCAGCTTCAGCCGGTCGTCGGTGGTGAACAGGTCGGCTCCTTCGCGGTGCGCCGGCAGGATCGAGAAGGCTCCCGCCGGCAGATCGGTTTCGGCGAGCACCTCGCCGATGATGAGGGCGCCCAGCGGCGTGCGCGACGCCGGTTTCAGCACGAACGGGCAGCCCACCGCCAGCGCCGGGGCGATCTTGTGCGCGGCAAGGTTCAGCGGAAAGTTGAACGGCGAGACGAAGCTGCACGGGCCGATCGGCACGCGCTTCCACATGCCCTGATAGCCGCGGGCGCGCGCCGAAATGTCGAGCGGCTGGACTTCGCCGGTCATCCGCACGCTTTCTTCGGCAGCGATGCGGAACGTGTCGATCAGCCGGCCGACCTCGCCGCGCGAATCGCGGATCGGCTTGCCGGCCTCGATGCACAGCGCGTGGGCGAGCTCGTCTGCACGTTCGGTGAAGCGGCGCACGCAATGGGCGAGCACGGCCTGGCGTTCATAGGCCGCCATGCGCGCCATCGGCCCGGCGGCGGCGGCGGCCGCCGCGATGCCGCGATCGATGGTGGCGGCATCGGCGATGGCGACGCGGGTGGCGACCTTGCCGGTGAACTTGTCGGTGACATCAAGGTCGGCGTTGGGCTGTTCGGCCTGGTTGGCGAGGTAGAGCGGGTTGGTCGGGCGCAGCGCCTTTGGCGTTTCTCCTCCTCCCCCCCCGCTTGCGCGAGGGGTCGGGGGCGGGAGTTGCTTCTTTGCCCGCGCGGCGGCTGCGCTTCAGCGCCCGACATTGGTCCTGGCGGCGAAACCCACCCCCGACCCCTCG